>JBMCTR010000073.1:0-7169 GCA_048622955.1 Actinomycetota bacterium | reverse complement strand
GTGCAGAGGGACGCCCGCCAGCGTCAACCCGACGGCCGCGGCGTTGGCCAGCAGCCCGTCGCGTTCGATCACGTGCAGCACCGCAAGGCCCGCGGCCGCCGCGACGGGGTTCCCGCCGAACGTCGTGCCGTGCGAGCCGGGACCGAGCAGGTCGCCGGCCGGCCCGAGGCCGATGCAGGCCCCAACGGGCAAGCCCCCGCCGAGCCCCTTCGCGACCGTGACCACGTCCGGGACCACGCCCTCGCGCTGGAAGGCGAACCACTCCCCCGTGCGGCCGATCCCGGTCTGGACCTCGTCGAGCACGAGCAGCGCGCCGTGCCGCGTCGCTGCCTCCCGTGCCGCGCGCAGGTAGCCGGACGGCGGGACGCGCACGCCGGCCTCGCCCTGGACGGGCTCGAGGAAGACGGCCGCCGTCTCGTCGTCCACCGCCGCGGCGAGCGCGCCGGCGTCGCCGTACGGCACGTGGACCACGCCGGGCAGCAGCGGCTCGAACGGCTCCCGGATGGACGGCTTGCCGGTCAGCGCCAGCGCTCCGGCCGTCCGGCCGTGGAACCCGCCTTCGGCCGCGACGATCTTCGTGCGCCCGGTGCGGCGGGCGATCTTGAACGCGGCCTCGTTGGCCTCGCTGCCGGAGTTGGCGAAGAACACCTTGCCCGGCGCCCCCACCAGCTCCAGCAGCCGCTCGGCCAGCGCGATCTGCGGTCCCGAGGCGAAGAAGTTGGAGACATGCCCGAGCGTGGCCAGCTGGGCGCTGATCGCGGAGCTCAGCAGCGGGTGGGCGTGGCCGAGCGCGTTCACCGCCAGCCCGCCGAGCAGGTCGAGGTAGCGCCGCCCGTCCGCGTCCCAGACGTAGCAGCCCTCGCCGCGCACCAGCACCCGCTGTGGCCGGCCGAACGTGTTCATCAGGGCCGCGCCGTAGCGGTCCAGCCACGCGGCACTGCCCGCCCGCGCACTTGTCAGGCCGGACAACTCGCTGAGCTCGGCGGACGCGGCCGCTTGGCCTGACAAGTCGAGATTGGTGTTGGTCATGACGGCACCACCATCGTTCCGACTCCCGCATCGGTGAACACCTCGAGCAGCAGCGCGTTGGGCAGCCGCCCGTCCAGCACGGTCGCCTCGGGCACGCCGCCGTCGACGGCACGGAGGCAGGCGCGCATCTTGGGCGCCATCCCGGCGTCCAGCTCCGGCAGCAGGGCGGCGAGGTCGCGGCTGTCGATCTCGCTGATCACGTCCGTGGACTCCGGCCAGTTCCGGTACAGGCCCGCGACGTCGGTGAGGATCACCAGCTTCGCCGCGCCGAGCGCCACGGCCAGCGCGGCCGCCGCCGTGTCGGCGTTGATGTTGTGGACGACCCCGTCGGCGTCCGGCGCGACGGACGAGACCACGGGAATGCGGCCGGCGTCGATGAGGTCGTTGACCGCCTCCGGGCGTACCTCGCTGACGTCGCCGACCAGCCCGATGTCCACCGGCTCGCCGTCCACCAGCGCCGGCTGGCGGGTGGCCGTGAACAGCCCGGCGTCCTCTCCGGACAGCCCGACCGCGAACGGTCCGTGCTGGTTCATCAGCCCGACGAGCTCTCGGCCCACCTGGCCGACCAGCACCATCCGGACCACGTCCATCGCCTCCGGGGTCGTGACCCGCAGCCCGCCGCGGAATTCGCTCGCGATGCCCAGCCGTTCCAGCATCGCGGAGATCTGCGGCCCGCCGCCGTGCACGACGACCGGCTTCAGGCCGGCGAGGCGGAGGAACACGATGTCGTCGGCGAACGCCTTCTTCAACTCGGGATCCACCATGGCGTTGCCGCCGTACTTGACCACCGCGGTCGCGCCGTGGAACCGCTTCATCCACGGCAGCGCCTCCACCAGCGTGGCGGCCTTCGAGAGCGCCTGCGCGTGGTCCGCCTGCTGTCCCTGGGTTTCGTGCGTCGTGCTCATGTCGAGTACGCCGAGTTCTCGCGCACGTAGTCGTACGTCAGGTCCGTGGTGCGGACGGTTGCCTGCTCGCCGCCCGCCTTCAGGTCGATCGCCACGGTGACCTCGCGCCCGGACAGGTCGACCTTGTCGCGGTCCTCAGCGGCCACGCCGTCCCGGCACACGCGCACCCCGTTCATGGTCACGTCGATCGCCGTCGGGTCGAACGCGGCCGCGGTCGTGCCGACGGCGGCCAGCACCCGGCCCCAGTTCGGGTCGCCCCCGAAGACCGCGCACTTGAACAGGTTGCTGCGGGCCACCGCCCGCCCGACGGCGACGGCGTCGTCCTCGCTCGCCGCGTTCGCGACCTCGATCGCGATCTCGTGGAGCGCCCCCTCGGCGTCGGCCCACAGCTGGCCGGCGAGGTCGGCGCACACGTCGGTGACGGCGGCGGTGAGGGTGGTCTCGTCCGGCGTCACGCCCGAGGCGCCGCTCGCCATCAGCAGCACGGTGTCGTTCGTGGACATGCAGCCGTCGGTGTCCAGCCGGTCGAACGTGACGCGCGAGGCGGCGCGCAGCGCCCGGTCGAGAGCGGCCGCGTCGGCAACGGCGTCGGTGGTGAGCACGACCAGCATGGTGGCCAGTGCGGGAGCCATCATGCCCGCACCCTTGGCCATCCCCCCGACGGCCCACGTGGTTCGATCACGTTCGGCAGGCGCAGCCATGCCGGAGGAGGCACGCACACCTGGTGGGGCGTCGCTATGCCTGGTGGCGTCCGGCCCCGCTACCGCGCACTTGCGGCGGGTGTCCGTCGTCATGATCGCCTCGGCCGCGGCCGCTCCCCCGTCGGACGACAGCCCGGCCACGGCGGCGTCGATCCCGGCGAGCAGCTTCGCCCGGTCCAGCTGCTCGCCGATCAGGCCGGTCGAGCACACCGCGACGTCGATGGCGCCGGCTCCGATCAGGTCGGCGACACGTTCGGCCGAGGCGTGCGTGGTCCGGAACCCCTCCGGGCCGGTGTAGCAGTTGGCGCCGCCGGAGTTCAGCACCACCGCGCGCAGGCCGCCGTCGCCCATCACCTGCTCGGACCACAGCACCGGGTTGGCCTTGCACCGGTTGCTCGTGAACACCGCCGCCGCGTCGTGGCGCGGTCCGTCGTTGACGACGAGCGCGACGTCCGGCTTGCCGCTCGGTTTCAGGCCGGCCGTGGCGGTTCCGGCGCGGAACCCTGCCGGCGCGGTGACGCTCATTCCGCGGTCCCCGGGGCGTCCTGCGCGAGCTCATGGGGTGCGTTCACGGTGCTACTCCGATCACGGGGAGGCCGGCCGTCTCCGGGAGCCCCAGAGCGACGTTGGCCGCCTGGATCGCCGCACCGGCCGTGCCCTTGGTCAGGTTGTCGATGGCGGTGACGGCTACGACCCGGCCCGCACGGTCGTCGACGGCCAGCTGCACGTGGGCGGTGTTGGCGCCGAGGACGGCGGACGTGGCCGGCCACTGTCCCTCGGGCAGCAGCGTCACGAACGGCTCCTCGCGGTAGGCCTCGTCCCACGCGGCACGAACAGCGGCGCCCGTGGCATCGGTCGCCAGGCGCGCGGTCGCGGTCGCGAGAATGCCGCGCGACATCGGGACGAGTGTCGGCGTGAACGAGAGCGAGACCTCGGTGCCGGCGGCCAGCCGGAGGTTCTGCTCGATCTCCGGGATGTGCCGGTGCGTCCCGCCGACCGCGTACGGCGTGGCGCCGCCGAGGATCTCGCTGGCGATCAGGTGCGGCTTGGGCGCTTTGCCGGCGCCGGACGTGCCGCAGGCCAGCACGGCGGTCAGGTCGGCGGGGTCGATGACCCCGGCGGCGAGCCCCGGTGCGAGGGCGAGCGTCACGGCCGTCACGTTGCATCCGGGGACGGCGATCCGCGTCGCGCCGGCCAGCCTCTCCCGCTGCTTGACCCACGTTCGATCACGTTCGGCAGGGTCAGCCTCGCGCCACGAGGCCCGCACGCCTGCCGCGGTCGGGTCCGGCCTGCCGAACGTGATCGAACGGGACACCAGCTCCGGGAGGCCGTAGGGCCACGAACCGGCGTGCTCGGTGCCGTAGAACTCCCGCCACGCCGCCGCGTCCGTCAGCCGATGATCGGCCCCGCAGTCCACCACGACCGTGCTCTCCGGCAGCGCCGCGGCGATCTCGCCGGACGCTCCGTGCGGCAGCGCCAGGAAGACCACGTCGTGCCCCGCCAGCGCGTCCGGCGTCGTCGCCTCCAGCCGGCGGTCGGTCAGCGACGCCAGCTGCGGCTGCACCTCGCCGAGCCGCTCCCCGGCCTTGCCGTGCGCCGTGAGGGCTCCCACCTCGAGGGACGGATGCCCGGACAGGAGCCGGACCAGCTCACCGCCCGCGTAGCCGCTCGCACCCGCGACCGCTGCCCGCATTCCCATCTGCATGAGTATGCATGATAAAGCACAACTATGCAAGGATCTTGCGGCCGCACGCCCCGGCATCGCGCCGCCTGCCCGTGCGCCGGCGGGCGGATACCACCTATGATCCTGCCCCAATGTCCCATTACTGGCCGGTAGCGCAGGGCGGAGTGACCGCGCCGGTCCGCGTCGGCTACGGCATGGGCTCGGTGGCGACCGGCATCTTCGGCACGGTGCCCGGGTTGGTCCTGCTCTACTACCTCACCGACGTGCTGGGCGTCGCTGCGGGCATCGCCGGCCTCATGGTGTTCCTGCCGAAGGCCTGGGACGTCGTCCTGAACCCCTGGATCGGCAGCCTCTCCGACCGGACGAACCACCGCTGGGGCCCGCGGCGGCCCTGGATGCTGCTCGGCGGGATCGTCACGCCGCTGGGGTTCGCGGCGATCTTCGCAGCGCCGCCGTTCTCCCAGGGCGGGGCCGCGCTGTACGTGGCCGCCCTCTTCCTCGTCACGGCGACCGGCTATGCCTGCTTCCAGGTGCCCTACGTCGCACTGCCGGCGGAGATGACGGCCGATCCGCACGAGCGCGCGAAGATCAACTCGTGGCGGGTGGCGATCCTCGCCGTCGCGATCCTGCTGTCCGGCGCGCTGGCACCGGTCATCGCCGGTGCCAGCGGCGACGGCGGCGGCACGCCCGCGGGCTACCGCGCCATGGGCGTCGTCATGGGCGCGCTCCTGCTGGCCGGCGCCCTGAGCGCGGTGTTCGCCACGGCGAAGGCGCCGAGCGTGCTGCGCACCACGACCGAGCACTCGCTGCCGGCGCAACTGCGCGCCGCGCGGGGGAACCGTCCGTACTTCTGGCTGCTGGCGATGTTCGTCGCCCAGGCGGTCGCGGCCGGTCTCATGCTCGCGGGCGCGCAGTACTACGCGACGTACATCCTCGACCAGCCGTCCGCGGTCACGGTGCTGTTCGTCTGCCTGATCATCCCGTCGCTGCTGGCCATGCCGATGTGGCTGGCGATCAGCAAGCGGACGGGCAAACGCGCGGCGACGTTCGCCGCGTCGCTGTGCTTCCTGTCCGGGGCGCTGGTCGCGGCCTTCGGCCGGGACGTCCCCGCTGCGGCGGTGTTCGCCGGGGTGGGCCTGGCCGGCGTCGGCTACGCAGGTGTCCAGATGCTGCCGCTGTCGATGCTCGGCGACACGATCGCCGCGGACGCCTTCACCACCGGGCGGCGGCGCGCGGGCGTGTTCACCGGGCTGTGGACCGCGGGCGAGACGCTCGGGCTCGCCGTCGGCCCCGGTGTGTTCGGCCTGGTGCTCGCGGTCAGCGGGTTCGTCTCGTCCGCCGCCGACGAGCGCGTCGTCCAGCCCGACTCGGCACTCACCGGCATCCTGGTCGGCTTCGGCGCGGTACCGGCCGTGCTGTTCGCGGTGAGCCTGGCGCTGCTGGCGAGATACGACCTGCCCGAGGAACGCCTCGTCGCGCTGAGCCGGTCGCACGGCGAGGCAACCGCACCCGAACCCTCCGGAGACGACACGTGAGCACGAAGCAGACCATCCTCGACCGGCTCGCGGCCATGCGCGCGGGCGATCTTCCCGTGCACGGCGGGCACACCATGGCGTACGTCTACGACTCCGGGCTGCCCGAGGTCGACGAGCTCGCCGCCGCCGCGCACGCCGCGTTCGCCGGCGTCAACGGGCTGGACATGACCGTCTTCCCCAGCGTGGTCGCCCTCGAGAACGACCTGGTGAAGCGTGCCGCGCAGCTGCTCGGCGGGGACGAGGCCGCCGAGCAACCGTGCGGCACGTTCACCAGCGGCGGGACGGAGAGCTGCCTGCTCGCCGTGCACACCGCCCGGAACCACGCCCGGCGCACGCGGGGCGTCACCGCGCCCGAGATGGTGCTGCCGGTCACCGCGCACCCGGCGTTCCACAAGGCGGCCGAGTTGTTCGGCGTGACGCCGGTGGTCTTGCCGGTCGGCGACGGCTTCACCGTGCGGCCGGAGGACGTCGCGTCGGCCATCACGCCCAACACCGTGCTCGTCGTCGTCTCTGCGCCGTCGTACGCGCACGGGGTCATCGACCCGGTCGCGGACGTGGCCGGCATCGCGCGGGCGCGGGGTGTGTGGTGCCACGTCGACGCCTGCATCGGGGGCTGGTACCTCGGGCACCTCCGGCTCGCGCCGGACGCCCCGGAGATCCCGGACTTCGACCTGCGGGTGCCCGGTGTCACGTCGCTGTCGGTCGACCTGCACAAGTACGGCTACGCCCCGAAGGGCGCGTCGATCGTGCTGTTCCGCGACGCCGAGCTGCGCCGGCACGGCTACTTCGTCCACACCGAGTGGCCCGGCTATCCGGTGGTCACGACGACGCTGCAGGGCACCAAGTCCGCCGGACCGCTGGCCGGTGCGTGGGCGGTGGCCGAACATCTGGGGACGGACGGCTACATCGAGCTGTCCCGCCGCGTGCACCGGACCACGCAGGCGCTCATCGAGGGTGTCGGCGAGATCGACGGGCTGTACGTGCTCGGCGCTCCCGAGTCGTCGCTGCTGGCCGTGGCGTCCGACGACCCGCGGCTCGACGTGTTCGTCGTCGCGGACGAGATCCGCACCGCCGGCTGGTTCCTGCAGCCGCAGCCGGCCTACGGCACGTCCCCGCCGAATCTGCACCTCACCGTCACCGCCGCGATGGCCACTCCGGACACCGCCGGCGGCCTGCTCCACGAGCTGGCGAAGGCCGCCGGACGGGCGCGCGACCTCGGGCCGGCCACCGTCGACCCGATGCTCGCCGAGGCGGTCGAGGCGCTGGACCCGGCGACGCTCGGACCGGAGGAGGTCGCCGCCGCGCTCGCCATGGC
>JBMCTR010000072.1:0-7198 GCA_048622955.1 Actinomycetota bacterium | reverse complement strand
TCGCGTCGGCGACGGTGCCGCCCGGCGCGAGCCGCTCGGCGACCTCGGCCATCTCCGCCTCGATCCGGGCGAGCTCCTCGAGCCCCCACGCGTAGGACTCGTCCAGGTCGACCTCGGCACCGAGGAAGTAGCGGCTGGCCACCCGGTAGGTGTCGCGGCCGACCGGGTCGTACGTGCGGCCGCGCGGCGCGACCTCGTCGGCGAGGTACCGCACGAAGTCCGCGTAGGCGGTGGACGCGACGCCGGCGAGCCGCTCGGCCTCCGCGCGCAGCGCGTCCGGCGCCTGCCGGGCGAGCGCGGGGAAGAAGTCTTCGGCGGCCCTGTTGGCCTGGTCGACCACCTCGCCGACCTGGCGGCGCGCGGGGGGAAGGCCGGAGGCGATGTCCGCCTCGAGCGTGCGGCGGTAGCCGTCGAGCGCGTCCGGCACCGCGCGCAGTCGCGCGGCGATGTTCGCCCACTGGTCGTGGGTGTCGGTGGGCATCAGGTCGAAGACCTCGCGGACCTCTTGCGCGGGCGAGGCGATGTTGCTGAGCGCGCGGTCCAGCCCGGCTTCGTGCATCTCGAGTTGCAGGCCGAGCCGCTCGCGCATGGCCTCGCCGGCGATGCGCTCGCGCTCGTCGCGGCTCCGGGCGTCGTCGAGACGGCCGAGTGTGCGCCTCGCCAGCGCGGCCCGCTCGGCGAACCCGTCCGGCGACAGGTCTGTGGTCTCGGCGTCGTGGCCGGCGATGCCGGCGAAGGTGGCCTCGAAGGGGTCCAGGGCGGCGAGCGCGTCGACGTACTCGTCGGCAATCTCGTCCACGGTGCGCGCGGTGGCGCGGCTGCTGGTGGGCTCGGCGTCGGTCACGGGGCTGACACTATGGGACGGTGCCGACAGCGGCACGCGAATTTTCCGCGGCAGGGCTCTCAGCGGGGCAGGCCGCTTGCGCGCCACGCACCCGGCCCGGGACGGAGCGGGGCCGTCCGCACCGTCCGCCAGTACGCCGCCCACGTCGACGGGCGCTCGGTCTCGGCTCCGCCCGCCTCGGCCGCCTTCGCGGAGATCACGGCGACCAGCGCCGCGAGCTCTTCGGGCGTCGGATCGCCCTTGACCACGCGGACCGGCGGGTCGGCATCCTCGCTCACGCCCACCAGCCTACGCCCCCCGCCGGCGTGCCGGTTCGATCACGTTCAGCAGGCGCAGCCCTACCGCACCATGCGTGCGGGCCTGTTGGCGTGAGGCTGCGCCTGCCGAACGTGATCGAACGGCGGCAGCCGCCGGCTTCCGCGTCCGATGGTGTCGGTGCCGCCCGCTACGGTGCCGACCGTCCACTGATCACCGCGTACCCTGGTCGCATGACCGGGTCGACGAACAGGGAGGAAGGCGCTATGAGCGCAGCCGCGCTGTTGAGCCGTGACCCGGGTGGCGAGGGCTTCACGGTGGCCGATCTGCACGCGCTGCCCGAGGACGGGCCGCGGTATGAGCTGATCGACGGGAGCATCATCGTGTCCCCCTCCGCCACAATCGATCACAACGTCATCGCCCACTGGATTGGTAGCTGCCTGGACGATTCGAACCCCGGGAATGCCTACGTCGTTGGGTACGACCAGTCGACAACCATTGACGATCACAACGAACCGCGGCCGGACGTGGCAGTCGCTGAGATCGCGGCTCTCCAGAAGACGCCTTTCCCGATCAGCGACCTCGTCCTGGCGGTCGAAGTCGTCTCGCCGAAGTCATCGTGGCTTCGTGACACCGAGACCAAGCGGGCGCTGTACGCGCGAGCGGGCGTGCCGTCGTACTGGATCGTCGTCCCCGAGGACGATGCGCCGACGATCGCCGTCGCCGAGTTGGTGCTCGATGAGCAGACCGGGCAGTACGCCTACCGGACGCACTACACGACGGACGTCTTCACCGCTGAACGGCCATGGCCGGTCACCATCGACCTGCCGGCGATGACGGCGCGGCGCGCCCGCCTGCTCGAGCAAGCATCCAAGGGCGCCGGGCCGAGCTAGCCGCGACAGCGCTTCACAGGGGGATGTTGCCGTGCTTCTTCGGGGGCAGCGTCTCCCGCTTGGTCCGCAGCGCGCGCAGTGCCTGGGTGATGGCCACGCGGGTGCGCGACGGCGGGATCACCGCGTCGATGTAGCCGCGCTCGGCGGCGACGTACGGGTTGGCCAGCGTCTCCTCGTACTCCTGGACCTTCTCGGCGCGGCGGGCCTCCGGGTCGTCCGCCTCGGCGATCTCCCGGCGGTAGAGGATGTTGACCGCACCCTGCGCCCCCATCACGGCGATCTGCGCGGTCGGCCAGGCCAGGTTGACGTCGGCGCCGAGATGCTTGGAGCCCATCACGTCGTACGCCCCGCCGTACGCCTTGCGGGTGATGACGGTGACGAGGGGCACGGTGGCCTCGGCGTACGCGAACAGCAGCTTGGCGCCGCGCCGGATGATGCCGTTCCACTCCTGGTCGGTGCCGGGCAGGAAGCCGGGCACGTCGACGAAGGTCAGCACCGGCACATTGAACGCGTCGCACGTCCGGACGAACCTGGCGGCCTTCTCCGACGCGTCGATGTCCAGCGTCCCGGCCAGGTGCTGCGGCTGGTTGGCGACGACGCCCACTGAGCGGCCCTCGACCCGGCCGAACCCGACGACGATGTTCGGCGCGAACAACGACTGCACCTCGAGGAACTCGCCGTCGTCCACGACGCCGGTGACGGCCTCTCGCATGTCGTACGGCTGGTTGGCGCTGTCCGGGACGAGCGCGTCCATCGCGTGGTCGTCCGCCGTCGGCTCCGCCACGCTGTCCGCGTCGTAGGCCGGCGGCTCGTCCAGGTTGTTCTGCGGCAGGTACGACAGCAGCGCCTTGACGTAGTCGATCGCGTCGTTCTCGTCGGAGGCCATGTAGTGCGCGTTGCCCGATGTCGTGTTGTGCGTGCGGGCGCCGCCGAGGTCCTCGAAGCCGACGTCCTCGCCGGTGACGGTCTTGATGACGTCCGGGCCGGTGATGAACATGTGCGACGTCCCGTCGACCATCACGGTGAAGTCGGTGATCGCGGGGGAGTAGACGGCGCCGCCGGCGCACGGGCCCAGGATCAGCGAGATCTGCGGGATCACCCCGGACGCGAGCGTGTTGCGTCGGAAGATCTCGCCGTACAGGCCGAGGGAGACCACGCCCTCCTGGATGCGCGCCCCGCCCGAGTCGTTGATGCCGATGAACGGGCACCCGGTCTTGAGGGCGAAGTCCATCACCTTGACGATCTTCTCGCCGAACACCTGGCCGAGGCTGCCGCCGAACACGGTGAAGTCCTGCGCGAATACGGCCACCGGGCGGCCGTCGACCGTGCCGATGCCGGTGACGACGCCGTCGCCGTACGGCCGGTTCTGCGCCATGTCGAACGCGGTCGACCGGTGCCGGGCAAGCTCGTCGAACTCGACGAAGCTGCCCTCGTCGAGCAGCAGACCGATGCGCTCCCGGGCGGTCATCTTGCCCTTGGCGTGCTGTTTCTCGACGGCTCGCGCCGACCCGGCGTGCACCGCCTCGTCGAGCCGGTTCTTCAAGTCGGCAAGTTTGCCCGCGGTGGTGTGCGCGTGGACGGTGGTATCGGTGCTCATGAGGCGAAGGCTAGACGACGCCCGGTTGCGGCCGCGCAATCACCGGCGCACCCCCCGTGTCGGGATTGATAGCCGGAGATGCCGCCGCGCTGGCTACGCTGGTCGACATGGCTCCAACCGCGACCGGATCCCGCGAGGTCGCGCGCTTCGAGATGCCGGACACGCTGCGCGCGGACGTCCGGACGCTCGGCGACGCCCTCGGCGAGATCCTGCGGGAGTACGGCGGCCAGAGCCTGCTCGACGACGTCGAGCGGCTGCGCGAACTGGCCATCGCGGCGCACCACGAGGACGCCACCGTCGCCGACGACGCGGCGATCCAGGCGGAGAAGCTGGTCGAGTCGTGGCCGCTGGACCGGGCCGAGGACGTCGCGCGGGCCTTCACCGTCTACTTCCATCTCGTCAACGTCGCCGAGGAGTACCACCGCATCCGGTCGCTGCGCGCCAACGAGCGGCCCGACCGGCCGCTGGCCGGCACCGTGGCGCAGGCCGTCGAGGAGGTGGCCCGGCTGCACGGCGACACCCAGACGCAGGCCCTGCTTTCGCAGCTGGAGTTCCACCCCGTGCTGACCGCGCACCCGACGGAGGCCCGCCGGCGGGCGGTCGTCAACGCGATCCGGCGGGTGGCCGAGTTGCTGGAGTACCGCGACGACCCCCGGCGGGCGGCGTCCGAGCAGATCGACATCCGGCGCCGGCTGCTCGAGGAGATCGACGTGCTGTGGCGCACCGCCCAGGTGCGCCCGGAGCGCCCGGGCCCGCTGGACGAGGTCCGCACCGCGATGGCGGTGTTCGACCAGGTGCTGTTCTCCGTCGTCCCGCAGGTGTACCGGAGGGCCGAGTCCGCGCTGCGCGGCCACGACGCGGGGACCGTGCCCCCGGCCATCCCGGCGTACGTCCGGCTCGGCTCCTGGATCGGCGGCGACAGGGACGGCAACCCGCACGTCACCAGCACCGTCACGCGCCAGGCGATGGCGATCCAGTCCGACCACGTGCTCGCGGCGCTCGCGGCCGCCTGCCGCTACGTCGGGAGTGCGCTGACGCTGGGCGCGGAGAGCACGCCGCCGTCCGACGCGGTGCGCCGGCTGCTGGCCGACGCCCGCGCGGCGCATCCCGAACTGCTCGACGACATCGAGGTCCGCTCACCCGACGAGCCGCACCGGGTTTTGGTCCTGCTGGCCGCCGAGCGCATCGAGGCGACCCGGCGGCGGAACGCCGACCTCGCCTACGCCGCGCCGGACGAGTTGCTCGACGAGTTGCGGGCGGTGCAGGGCAGCCTGGCCGCCGCGGGCGCGCCCCGGCAGGCGTACGGCGAGCTGCAGAACCTGATCTGGCAGGTCGAGTCGTTCGGCTTCCACCTGGCCGAGCTGGAGATCCGGCAGCACAGCGCGGTGCACGCGCAGGCACTGGAGGAGATCCGGTCGGGCGGTCCGCTGTCGGAGCGCACCGAGGAGGTGCTCGCCACGTTCCGGGTCGTGGCGCAGCTGCAGCAGCGCTTCGGTGTGGACGCGTGCCGGCGGTACGTCGTCTCGTTCACCCAGTCGGCGGCGGACGTCGAGGCGGTGTACGAGCTCGCCCGGCACGCGCTGGGCGGGCGGGAGGTCGTCCTGGACGTCGTGCCGCTGTTCGAGACCGGCGAGGACCTCGCAAGCTGCGTCGACATGCTCGAGGAGATCATCGAGTTGCCGGACGTCCGGCGGCGGCTGTCGGAGACCGGGCGCCGGTTCGAGGTGATGCTCGGCTACTCGGACTCCGCGAAGGACGTCGGGCCGGTGTCGGCGACCCTGGCGCTGTACGACGCGCAGGACCGGCTGACCGCGTGGGCGTCACGGCACGCGATCCAACTGACCATGTTCCACGGCCGGGGCGGCGCCCTGGGCCGCGGCGGCGGTCCGGTGAACCGTGCCGTGCTCGCGCAGGCGCCGGGCTCGGTGGCCGGCCGGTTCAAGGTCACCGAGCAGGGCGAGGTGGTCTTCGCGCGGTACGGCAACCCGGTGATCGCCCGGCGGCACATCGAGCAGGTGACCTCGGCCGTGCTGCTGGCCTCGACTCCGGCGGTGGAAAAGCGGGCCCACGACGCGGCGATCGAGTTCGCACCGGTGGCGGCGACGCTCGACGAGGCCGCCCGCAAGGCCTACCACGATCTCGTGGACACCGAGGACTTCGCCGAGTGGTTCTCGCGCGTGACGCCCCTCGAGGAGATCGGCGCGCTGCCGCTCGGGTCGCGGCCGGCGCGCCGTGGCCTGCGGGTGTCGACGCTCGACGACCTGCGGGCGATCCCGTGGGTGTTCTCGTGGGCGCAGACCCGGGTCAACCTGCCGGGGTGGTACGGGCTCGGAAGCGCGCTCGCCGCGGTCGGCGACCTGGACCTGCTGCGCAGGGCGTACCGCGAGTGGCCGCTGTTCACCGTCATGCTCGAGAACGCCGAGATGTCGCTGGCCAAGACCGACCGCCGGATCGCGGCGCGCTACCTGGAGCTGGGCGGGCGCAGCGACCTCACCGCGCGGATCCTGGACGAGCACTCGCGGACGATGACCTGGGTGCTCGCCGTCACCGACCACACGCGGCTGCTCGAGGACAGGCGGGTGCTGAGCCTCGCCGTGGCGCTGCGCAACCCGTACGTCGACGCGCTGTCCTACCTGCAGGTGCGGGCGCTGCGAGCGTTACGGTCCGAGCCCGCCGCCGGGGACGTCGCCGCGCTGCACCGGCTGCTGCACCTCACGGTCAACGGCGTGGCCGCCGGCCTGCAGAACACCGGCTGACCGAAGATCCTCGCCGATCATGCAATTGCCGTGCGACACGCCGTTTTGGGGGTGTTGACGGCCTATGTGGCGGATCTCGCGGGTTGAGTCGACGGGCTCGACGAATGCCGACGTCGCGGCGGCTGCGGCGGCCGGCGAGACGGAGGGCCTTGCGCTGGTCGCCGACCGGCAGACCGCCGGACGGGGACGGCTGGGCCGCCCGTGGTCGTCGCCGGCCGGGACGAGCCTGTCGGTGTCCTGCCTGTTGCGGCCGCCGGCGACCGTGGAGCCGGGGCAGTGGTCGTGGCTGCCGCTCCTCGTGGGAACGGCCGCGGTGGAGGCGGTACGGGACGCGGCAGGGGCGGAGGCGCGGCTCAAATGGCCGAACGACGTGCTGCTGGACGGCGCGAAGCTGGCCGGGATCCTGGTGGAGCGGGTGGAGGGGACGTCCCCGCCGTACGGGTCGGCGGTGCCCGGGGCGTCTGAGCGTTCCGAACAGTCGGCTGTGGCCGCCGTGGTGGGAGTTGGCATGAACATCACGGCCGCGCCGCCGGGAGCCGCGTCACTGGCCGGCACGGGCGCCACCCGCGACGCCGTCCTCGACGCGCTGCTTGCGCGGCTCGAGGCGCGCTACACGGCGTGGTGCGCCGAGCCGGCGTCGCCGGAACTGCGCGCTGACTACATCGCGGTGTGCGACACCGTGGGGCGGGACGTGCGCGCCGAGTTGCCCGGTGGACAGACGCTGACCGGCCGTGCCGCCACAGTCGACGAGGCCGGCCGGCTGATCGTCGAGACGGCCTCCGGAGAGATGGCGCTCGGTGCTGGCGAGATCGTCCACCTCCGTCGTGTAGGGGCGCATTGATCACGTGAAGGG
>JBMCTR010000071.1:0-7227 GCA_048622955.1 Actinomycetota bacterium | reverse complement strand
TCGTTCGAGGTGAGGTCGGTCCGCCGCTTGCCGAGGATGCTCACGACGGCCTCCCCGAGCGGCGGCGGCTCCTCGGGCCCGGGTGAGATGTCGGGCTCCACACCGATCCATTCCGCGAGCTCGCGTGAGGTCATGTTGACCACTGAATGGAACCGTTCCCAGAGTTGGTCGATCTCCGGAGAACCCTGTTGGTCTGCCATGCCGCCTCCTCAACCGTCGGCTCCTCGCCCGGCGTTATGCGTACCCGTGCTTGCCGGTCAGCCGGACGAACCGGGCCGGGACGATCCGCTCCTGCTCGACCAGGCCGTCGGCCGTCCGGATGAACAGCGTGACCTCGTCGTGGCCGCCGGGGCCTATCGGCTGCACCAGCCGGCCGTCCACCCGAAGCTGCTCGACCAGCGGCTCCGGCACGTCCGGGAACGCGGCCGAGACCAGGATGGCGTCGTACGGCGCGGCCGACGGAACCCCCTCGGTGCCATCGCCGACGATCAGGGTCACGTTCCGGATGCCGGCGCCGGCCAGGTTGCGGCGGGCCTGCTCCACGAGGTCGGCCCAGCAGTCAATGCTGGTGACGTGGCGCGCGAGCGTCGCGAGCAGCGCCGTCTGGTAGCCGTACCCCGTACCCACCTCCAGGACGTGCTCGTCCCCCGAGAGGGCGAGAGCCTCGACCATGCGGGCGGACAGCGTCGGCTGGGTGGTGACCTGCTGGTGGGGTATCGGTACCGGCTCGTCCACCTCGGCCGAGGACTCGTACCCCGGCGGGACGAAGCCGCGTCGCCGCACGGTCCGCATCGCCTCCAGGACGCGCGCATCGCGGACGCCCGCCGTCCGGGCCGCCTCGACGAGCGGTCCTTCGCCTGTCACGGTACGTGGGTACCCCTGCTGCACCGGTGTCACGCACGGGTCTGCTGGGCCGCCGCGGGGGCGAAGGCCGTAATCTGGGTCGGACACGGGGCTGGGGAGCGCTTCATTGTTCGACGGGTTGGTAGCCGCACTCGAGGGCGCGATGAACACGCCCTGGATCTACCTGGCGGTGTTCGCGCTTGCGGCGATCGATGCGTTCTTCCCGGTCGTACCGAGCGAGACGCTCGTCATCACGGCCGGCGTGTTCGCTGTCGCCACCGGCGCTCCGAACGCTGTGCTCGTCGTCCTCGTGGCCGCGGCGGGCGCGTTCGTCGGTGATCACATCTCGTACGCCATCGGGCGCTTCGGCGGAGCGCGCGTGGTTGCGCGTGCCCAGTCCGGGTCGCGGTCGGAACGGGCCTCCGAGTGGGCCAGACGGGCGCTGTTCCGCCGCGGCGGGGAGATCCTGGTCGTGGCGCGGTACATCCCCGGTGGCCGGACGGCGGTGACGCTCACCTGCGGTTCCACGGGCTACCCGCTGCGCCGCTTCTCGTTCTTCGACGCGATCGCCAGCCTGTCCTGGGGCATCTACTCGACGTCTATCGGCTACTTCGGCGGGCGGGCGTTCGAGGACGACCCGCTGCTGGGCCTGCTGACCGGGTTCGCGGTGGCAATCGCGATCAGTGTCGTCATCGAGGCCTACCGGTATCTGCAGGGCAGGCGCATGCGGCGTGCCTCCCGGGCGGTGTCGGCCGAAGAAGAGCCCCGCAGCAGCCACCGAGCACGCCATTGACCGGCCACTCGGACGCGTCGGGCATTGCATCGCGGACGTGTCACGCCTCGCGGAGCCGGCGGGCGAGCTCCGCGGCGGCGGCGCCGGGGTCGTCCGCCTGCGTGATCGCACGGACGACGACCACGCGCCGTGCGCCGGCATCGAGCACCTGGTCGAGGTTCGTCAGGTCGATACCGCCGATGGCGAACCACGGTCGCTCCGTCCCCAGCCCGGCGGCGTACCGGAGCAGGTCGAGGCCCGGCGCGGGCCGGCCGGGCTTCGTCGGCGTCGGCCAGGTCGGGCCCACGCAGAAGTACGAGACGCCCGGCGCCACCGCCGCGGCGTCCACCTGGGGGCGGCTGTGCGTGGACGCGCCGATGGCCATGTCGTCGCCCACGATGGCCCGCGCGATGCCGACCGGCAGGTCGTCCTGGCCGAGGTGCAGGACGTCCACGTCGGCGGCGAACGCGACATCGGCGCGGTCGTTCGCCGCGACCAGGGCGCCGTGCCGGGCGGCCGCCGCGGCGAAGACCTCCAGGTACTCCAGCTCCTGCTTCGCCTCCAGGCCCTTGTGCCGCAGTTGCACGACGTCGACGCCGCCGGCCAGGACCGCGTCCAGAAACTCCTGGAGGTCGCCCTGCTCCTCGCGGGCGTCGGTGCACAGGTAGAGCCGGGCCGTGGCGAGCCGCTCGGAGATGGCCTTCACAGCATTCGAGGTTTCCACGCCGCGTGACCTCGCGTCTATGGTGGGAAGGTGACACGGGAGCCCGCGGTACGGGCTGAGAGGGCGGTGTGTGCCGCCGACCGTCGAACCTGATCCGGATCATGCCGGCGAAGGGAGAGCAGGGCATGGCTACAGACGTCGTGATCGTCGGTGGTGGCATCATCGGCCTGGCCAGCGCGTGGCGTGCGGCGCAGCGCGGCCTACGGGTGAGTGTTGTGGATCCGGATCCCGGTGTCGGCGCGTCGTACGTGGCCGCCGGGATGCTCGCGCCCGTCACGGAGGTCCACTACGGCGAGGAACCCATGCTGCGCCTGACGCTCGAGTCGGCGGCCCGCTACCCCTCCTTCGTCGCGGAGCTCGAGGACGTCACCGTTTCGCAGGTCGGCTACCGCCGTTGCGGGATGCTCGCCGTCGCCCTCGACGCCGGTGACCGGGCCGTCCTCGACGACCTCGGCGCCTTCCAGCACCGTCTCGGGCTGGACGTCGAGTCGAAGTCGGGGCGGGAATGCCGTCGGCTGGAACCGCTGCTGGCTCCCTCCGTCCAGGGCGGCCTGCTCGTGACCGACGACCATCAGGTGGACCCGCGGAGGCTGACAGCCGCCCTGCTCGTCGCTGCGGAGAAGAGCGGCGTCGATATCGTTCGCCGGACGGTCATCGCGGTGGCCACGCGGGACGGGGTCGCGACCGGGGTGCACCTCGACGATGGGTCGGAGCTGAACGCGGCCACGGTGGTGCTGGCCGCCGGCTCGCGTTCGGGCGAGATCGACGGCGTGCCGGACACGGCGCGTCCGCCGGTCCGCCCCGTCAAGGGGCAGGTCGTGCGGCTGCGGGTACCGCCGGCGTACCGGCCTTTCCTGTCGCGCACCGTGCGGGGAACCGTCCGCGGGTCGTTCGTCTACCTCGTCCCCCGGGAGGACGGCGAGCTCGTGATCGGCGCGACGCAGGAGGAGCAGGGCTTCGATGAGCAGGTCACCGCGGGCGGCGTGTACCAGTTGCTGCGCGACGCGCATGAGCTGGTTCCCGCGGTGACGGAGCTGCCGCTCGTAGAAGCGCGGGCCGGCCTGCGTCCCGGCACCCCGGACAACGCGCCGCTCGTCGGGCCGACCGGAGTGCCGGGGTTGGTGCTGGCGACCGGGCACTACCGGCAGGGCATCCTCCTCACGCCCGTGACCGCGGACGCGGTCGCCACGCTGCTCGCCGACGGCGATTTGTCCGAGCAGATGGCCCCCTTCACGCCGGCGCGTTTCCTTGGAGATGAGGTGATCGCATGACCGTCACGGTCAACGGGCAGCCGACCGACGTGTCCGCCGGCGCGACGGTCGCGCGTGTGGTCACGGACGTGGCCGGGCACGAGACCGGGGTCGCCGTCGCGGTGAACGGGGACGTGGTGCCACGGGGCGCGTGGTCGACCACACAGCTGAGGGACGGCGACCGGGTCGAGGTTCTGACCGCGGTGCAGGGAGGCTAAGGACATGGCTGACGATCCGCTCGTCATCGCCGGCGAGACGCTCGATTCGCGCCTGATCACCGGGACCGGGGGGGCGACGAACCTGGACATCCTGGAGCAGGCCCTCGTGGCGTCCGGCACGGCGATGACGACCGTCGCGATGCGCCGCGTGGACCCGGCGATGAAGGGGTCGCTGATGGACGTCCTGCGGCGGCACGACATCCGGCCGCTGCCCAACACCGCGGGGTGCTTCACCGCCGGCGAAGCGGTGCTGACCGCGCGCCTGGCCCGCGAGGCGCTGGGAACGGACTGGGTGAAGCTCGAGGTCATCGCCGACGAACGCACGCTTCTCCCGGACCCGGTCGAGCTGCTCGAGGCGGCCGAGCAACTGGTCGCCGACGGGTTCGTGGTGCTGCCGTACACGACGGACGACCCCGTGCTGGCGCGCCGGCTCGAGGCGGCCGGCTGCGCTGCCGTCATGCCACTGGGCTCGCCGATCGGGACCGGTCTCGGCATCGTCAACCAGCACAACATCGCGATGATCGTCGAACACGCGGCGGTTCCCGTGATCCTCGATGCCGGCATCGGGACCGCCTCGGACGCCGCCCTCGCGATGGAGCTCGGGTGCGACGGCGTGCTGCTGGCGTCGGCGGTCACCCGGGCACAGTCGCCGCCGCTGATGGCGGAGGCGATGCGCAAGGCGGTCGAGGCCGGGCGGCTGGCGTGGCGCTCCGGCCGGATACCCCGGCGGCACCACGCGGTCGCGTCGTCCCCGACGGCGGGCATGGCCGACCTCGCGGGCGCGGCGGCCTGGAGGGCTTCTGGTAAACCTGCCTCGTGAGGTGGAGGTCTCGGCGTAGCAACCCTGGTCCCGTGGACGCCGCCGGTGGCGGCGGCGCGGGGGCGAACGTGCTGCGGCGGTACGGCCGGCGCGCGGACGTGCCCGCCGCCCAGGACGCGGAGATCCACCGCATCGCGGACCTCCTGCTCCGGCTCGGTGATCAGCTGGTCGCCGGCGGCGCGGCGACCCATGACGTCGAAGGGTCCGTGATCGCCGCCGGCAGCGCGCTGGGCGTACCGCGCACCGAGGCGGATGTGACGTTCAATGCGGTGACGGTGACCCTGGTGCGTGCCGACGGCCCCCCGATCACGCAGGTCAGGGTGGTCCGGCACCGCGGCGCGAACTACGCGAGGCTCGCCGCGGTCCATGATCTCGTGGTCGACCTGGTCGAGCACGGCATCTCCCGGCGAGAGGCCGTGGCCAAGCTGGCCGAGATCGAGGAGCAGCGACCCACCTACCCGCGGTGGGTGGTCTCGATCGGCTGGGGCGTCCTCGCGGCCGCGGTGACCCAGCTGCTCGGCGGCGGCTTGGTGATCGGCCTGGTCGCCTTCGGCTCGACGATCCTGGTCGACCAGCTCGGCCGGCTGCTGCGCCGGCAGGGGTGGCCGGACTTCTTCCTTCACGTGGTCGGGGCGTTCGTCGCAACGCTCGTCGCGGTCGGGCTGACGGCGCTCGACGCCGAGGTCCGGCCGTCGCTGGTCGTTGCCGGCGGCATCATCGTGCTGCTGTCCGGCCTCGGGATCGTGGCGACCGTGCAGGACGCGATCACTGGTTTCTTCGTCACCGCCTCCGCCCGGTTCGGGGAGGTCATCCTGCTGACGGCGGGGATCATCACCGGAGTGGCCCTCGGCCTGCAGGTGGCGCAGGAGTTCGACGTCATGCTCGAGACCCTTCCGCCCACGACCGTGAGCGTGCGCGACCTGCCGGGCCGCCTGGTCGCCGCCGCGCTGGGCGCTGCGGGCTTCGCCGTTGCCTACCAGACCCCCCGGCGACTGCTGCTGCCGTGCGGCGTGATGGGCGCGCTGAGCTTCACCGTGTGGCTCGCGGTGACCCAGCAATCGCTGCAGACCACGGCGGTCGCGGCCGGGGTCGCCGCGGTCGCGGTCGGGCTCGCTTCCCACGTCGTCGCGACGCGGATGAATTCGCCGCCGCTGGTCGTCGTCGTGCCGGGCATCGTGATCCTGCTGCCCGGCCTGACCATCTACCGCGGCATGCTCCTCCTCAACGAGGGTGTGACAGGGGCCGGCGTGCTCGCACTGCTCGAGGCCGCGACCATCGGCCTGACCCTCGCCGCGGGCGTGCTGCTCGGCGAGATCATCGGCCAGCCGGTGGACCGGGAGCTCAGCCGCGTGGAGCGCCGCTTCGCCGGGCCGCGCCTCGTCGGGCCCCGGCGCCTGCGCTTCCGGCTGCGCCGGCCGCGGGTGTAGCGGGCCGGGCTACGGCTCGGTGCGGCTCACCGAACCGTATAAACGATCACGACGCCCATCCAGACCGAGCCGTGGGGCGAACGGTTCTTCCAGGTCACCGACCCGAACGGGGTCGCGATCCAGCTTGTGCAGTGGGTCGAGGCTCCGTCGTCCTGACGGCCGGGCACGGCTGCCGTCGGCCACCCGTAGGGTGAACGGCATGCGCAGGGTCGACTACGTCATCTGGTACGCGGGATCCCTCGACCGCTCGGTTGCCTTCTACCGCGACGTGATCGGGCTGGACGTGCGGATGGAAGGCAACGGGTATGTCGAGTTCGCGGTCGAGAACACCAAGTTCGCGCTCTTCGACCGGAGCATGCTCCCGGAGCTGATCGGCGGCGAGGCCGGCCGGGCACCGACGGGCGAGATCGTCTTCGTGGTCGACGACGTGGACGCCGAGGCCGCCCGGCTCCGCGCTGCGGGTGCCGAGTTGCTCAGCGGGCCGGTGGACCGCCCGTGGGGCCATCGGACCGTCCACGTCGCCGACCCGGACGGCAACGTCGTCGAGTTCGCCCAGAACGTGTGAGCGGCCTGCGCGGGCATCCGGACCGGGAGCGGTGGAATGCCCGCTACGCCGCGGAACCGCCGCGGTTCGAATCGCACCCGCTGGTGGCCGCGGCGTTCGCGGCCGGACTGCCGGACGGGCCGGTGCTCGAGCTTGCCTGCGGCCGGTCCGGCAGCGCCCTGGAGCTGGCGGCCGCCGGCCGGAGGGTGACGGCCGTGGACATCTCCGATCTCGCGTTGCGCCAACTCGGTGACGAGGCCCGCCGCCGGCACCTGGACGACCGCATCGAGCGCGTGCTCGCGGACGTGCCGTCATACGAGCCGGGGCGCCGGCGGTACGCCTTCGTCCTGGCGACGCGCTACTGGGACCCGACGGCGTTCGACGCCGCGTGCGCCGCCGTGGCGCCTGGCGGGCTGCTCGGCTGGGAGGCGCTGTGTTACGAGCCAGGGGTGGACCGGGATCCCGGCCTCTGGCGGGTGCCCCACGGCGAGCTGTCGGCCCGGCTGCCGGCGCGGTTCGAGGTGCTGGAGGAGTTGGCGCTGCAGGCCGGGAGCCGCCGGTCGACCAGGCTGCTGGCCCGCGCCGCCTATTGATCACGTTAACCACCGGATTGGGTCGTTCACCAGGCC
>JBMCTR010000070.1:0-7246 GCA_048622955.1 Actinomycetota bacterium | reverse complement strand
GCCCGTGGCACGTGTCGCGTTCATCGTCGACGAGCTGTTCGAGGACGCCGAGTTCAGGGACCCCTACGAACGGTGCAAGGAGGCCGGCCACGAGCCGGTCGTCGTCGGGCGGGCGGCCGGCAGGCAGCTCACCGGCAAGAAGGGCATGACGATCACGACGGACACCGGCTCCGCCGAGGTCAGCGTGGACGACTTCGACGCGCTCGTCATCCCGGGCGGGTTCTCGCCGGACAAGGTCCGCACCGACCGCAACCTCGTCGAGCTCACCAGAGCGATGGATGAGGCAGGCAAGCCGGTGGCGGCGATCTGCCACGCGGGCTGGGTGCTCGCGGAGGCGGACGTGCTCCATGGCCGCACCGTCACCTCGTACCACTCCATCCGTACCGACCTGAAGAACGCGGGCGCAACCTGGGTCGACGAAGAGGTCGTCGAGGACGGAAACCTCATCACGTCCCGCAACCCCGGCGACATCCCCGCGTTCTGCGACGCGCTGCTCAAGCGGCTCGGCTGACCATGACCAAGCAGCAGGTGGCGCGTGCGCTCGTCGAGCGGCACGGGACGACGTTCGCCGAGCAGGCCGGCATCCGGCTGAAGGACACGCCCGGGCCGCTGTACCAGTTGCTGGTGCTGTCGGTGCTGCTGTCGGCGCGGATCAGCTCTGAGATCGCCGTCGCGGCGGCCTCGGAGTTGTTCAAGGCCGGGTTCCGCACCCCGAAGGCGATGCGGGACGCGACGTGGCAGGAGCGGGTCGACGCGCTCGGCCGCGGCGGCTACCGGCGGTACGACGAGCGGACGGCCACCATGCTCGGCGACGGCGCCGAACTGGTCCAGGACCGGTGGAAGGGCGACCTGCGCAAGCTGCACGACGAGGCCGACGGCCCCTCCGGGGTGGCGAAGCTGCTGCAGGAGGTGCCGGGCATCGGTCCCACAGGTGCGTCGATCTTCTGCCGGGAGGTCCAGGCGGTGTGGCCGGATCTCGCCCCGTACCTGGACGACCTGGTCATCAAGGGCGCGCAGCGAGTCGGCCTGCCGGGGACGCCGTCCCGCCTGGCGTCGTACGTGGACCAGGACGAGTTGCCGCGCCTGGCGGCCGCATGCGTCCGGGCCGCCCGGTCGAAGAAGGTCGCCGAGGACATCAGCGGCTGACACCCAGTGCCAATCCACAACGTCGGACGTTGTGGATTGGCACCAGCGTTAGCGGCTGACCGCCTGGTTTGCCCGGAGCGAGTCCGGGTAGTCCCTGCCCACTATGAGCGACCCGAAGCGGCGCCGGGATCTCGACGACGTCGACGTCGATCCCGATGAGGCGCTCGCCGCCGAGACCGAGCGGCACCGCACCCGGGACCCCGGCGCGGAGATGGAAGAGGAGCAGGGCGTTCCCGCCGACGACCGGACGTCGATGGTCGGCGAGGTGCCCGAGCCGGAGCAGCCCGCGGCGCCGGCCGACGAGCCCGTGGCCGCGACCGCCTACGGCACCACGGCGTGGGAGCAGGAGCACGGCGAGTCGCTGGACGACAGGCTCGCCGAGGAGGAGCCCGACCGGCCGCCGGGAGCGCGCCGCCGGTGGACACCGCCCGAGGAGGAGCTCGAGATCCATGAGGAGGAGGAACCGCCCTGATGGCCCGCCCGGTGTGGCGCGGCACGATCAGCTTCGGCCTGGTCAACGTGGGCGTCGGGCTGTACTCGGCGACCGAGCAGCGCAGCACGGTGCGGTTCCACCAGTTCGAGAAGGGCACCGGCAAGCGCGTCCGCAGCAAGCGGGTCGCCGAGGGCACCGACCGCGAGGTCGACTATGAGGACGTCACCAAGGGGTACGAGACGCCCGGCGGCGAGCACGTGATCCTGACGCAGGAGGAGCTCGAGAGCGTCGCCCCGGAGACGTCGCGGACCATCGCGATCGAGGACTTCGTCCAACTGGCGGAGATCGACCCGATCTACTACCAGAAGTCGTACTACCTCGCCCCCCGCGACGAGGAGAACGAGCACGCCTACGCGCTGCTCCGCGAGGCCATGGACCGCGCCGGCCTGGCCGGCATCGCCACCCTGGTGATGCGCAACAAGGAGTACCTCGCGGCCATCCGTCCGGCCGACGAGGTGCTCATCCTCAACACCATGTACTTCGCGGACGAGGTCCGCGACCCGCGGAAAACCGTCGGCCGGCTGCCCGAGGAGCAGGAGCCGCCGAAGCGTGAGCTCGACGCCGCGGTGCAGCTCATCCGCGAGTTGGAGACGTCCTGGGAGCCGGAGCGCTACCACGACACCCACCGCGAGCGGGTGCTGCAGATGATCGAGCAGAAGGCGAGCGGCGAGGAGCCTCGGGTCGAGGAGGTCGCGCAGCCGGAGGAGAAGGTCGTCGACCTGGTGTCCGCGCTCCAGCAGAGCATCGACCGGGCCAAGAGCCGCCGCGGCGGGGACGGTGGGGACGGCGGGCGCGGCGGGGACGGCGGGCGCGACCGCCGGAAGGGCGGCGAGGACCTCGGCAGCCTGTCCAAGCAGGAGCTGTACGACCGCGCGGGCGACCTCGGAGTCAGCGGACGGTCGAAGATGTCCAAGGAGGAGCTGTACGAGGCCGTCGCGAAGGCGTCCTGAGGCTGCCCGTCACGCATCGTCCTCGTCGCGGGACGGGCGCGGGCCGAGCCGGCCGTACAGCAGGAGGCCCGCAGCGAACAGTGCGCCGGCCGTCCATGCGGCCAGTTCGGCGCTCCACGGCTGCACCGGCCAGGTCCACCACGAGCTCTCTGGGACGAGTGGCTGCGGCATGACCAGGGTGACCACGCAGACGTACGCGCACACCGGTCCCCACGCGAGGCGCGCGCCGAGGACGACCGCCAGCAGGGCGACGGCACCGACGCACGCCACGGTGTTACGGGCCAGTTCAAAGGCGCCGTACGTCTGCGGCTCCCACAGCGCGACGAGGACGAGCGCCGCGCCGGCGACCACCACCACAATGATCACGTGAAGCACCCTGATCCGCCGCCAGGGGACGGCGGTCGTCCGCTCGAGCTCCTCGTCCGAGCCTGCGAGGCCCGTGGACGCCAGCGCCGCCGTGAGCGCCGGGGCCAGCGCGACGACCGGCCACCGCTCGATCGCCCCGCCGGACCATTCCCGGCTCGTCAGCCAGTGCGCCGCGCCCCAGGAGGCGAGCGTCACGACCGCGAGGCCGCCGGCGAAAGCGGGCGCGCCCCTGGCGCGCAGGTGTAGCGCGACGAGACTCCGCCGGTGCCCGGCGCGCCGGGCGTGGCGGCCTGCCCGGGCTGCCGTCACTCGAGCTGCTCCCGGAGCTCGCTGAGCTTCCGCGTGTCGCACGTGCGTGCCGCCTCGATGAGCTCACCCATCCATTCCTTCTGGTCGGGCTCCGGCGTGGCGAGCAGCGCCTCAACCGCCTCGGCGACGTCGGGCTCGCCCCAGCGATGCGGCGCGCCGATCGCCCATTGCTCGGCGATGGCCAGCGTCCCGTGGTGCCGCCGCCACACATCTTCGCGTTCGTCGCAGCCGAGCTCCGGCCGCCATCGCGCGACCGGCACCCTGTCCGAAACCTTGAGCGTGCCCGTCAGAGTGATCTCCTGGGGGAAGAGGTCCAGCATCAGGGTGTCGTCCGACCCGTCGTCCGCCGGCATCGAGACCGCCCGCGTCGGCCCGCCCGGCACGCCGTCGAACCGGGCCAGGAACTCGCGCGCCGGACCCGTGACGTCGTCGAGCAGGAAGGCGTCCCGCCGCGTCACGCACACCTCCGGCTCGTCGTCGGTGCAGACCACCTCGCTGGCTGCGGGATCCACCCGGACGGTGGGGTACGGCGGTCCGCCGAGCAGCGGCGCCGCACCCGCCGCGGCGACGGCGGCCGGCACCAGCGCCACCCACTTGCGCCGCGCCCCTGCAACGACCAGCGCCGTCGCGGCCAGGCCGACGAACCAGAGCCCCTGCTGGAAGCTCAACTGCCAGTCGAACCGGGTGTGTCCGCCGCCGAACCGCGCCAGGATGGGCGCGAGCCACGTCGCCCCGTACAGCCGGCCGGCATCGTCATGGGCGTAGACCAGCAACGAGTACGTGACGATCGCCGCCACGGGAGCGGTGAGCCGGAACGGCACCGCCCGGCCGACCGCAACGCCGAGGGCACTCATAGCGGCAATCGCCGGGATGGCCACCGCGAGCACCCACCACCAACCACCGCCCGCATACGTCGCGATCGGGGCGACCAGCGCCGCGCCTGCAGCGATGACGACGAGCAAGCCGGCCATGGCGCCGAGCGTGACCGCGGCCCAGGTGGTGACCAGCGGTTGCCATCCCGGACGGGCGGTCGCCGCGAGTTGCTCGCGGATCCGGCGGCGCCGTTCCCGGCCCGCCTGCCACGCACCGGTGGCCACGACCACCGGCGCCAGGATCAGGAAGCTGTTGCGCACCGACGCCGCGAACGGCATCCACCGGCCGGACCAGCCGCTGGCCTCGGAGTACACCATGAGGGCGCCCAGCACCAGTGTTATCACCGCCGCCGCTGGCGCCGCGCTGCGCAGCACCTCGGTCCGCAGCACACTCCGGGTCGTCCTGCTCATCGCAACTCCTCCGCCAGTTCGGCCAGTGCGTCGCCGTCGCAGGACCGGGCGGCTTGCAGGTACCGCCCCATCCAGTCCCCGTCGCTCTCGTCCGGCCTGCCAGGCCCCGGCGGCAACGACCAGGGGGATGAGGACTATCAGCAGCACCCGGACGTACTCCGCCAGTGACGCCCACCTGCCGGCCCACTCCTCCGTGTCATCGAACAGCATCACCGGGCCGGCGACGGCCATGGTGGCGGCCGCCATCGGGGCGGTGCCGCGCAGCAGTTCGGTGCGCAGGACGCGCCGCGTCGTCCGGCTCATTACTGCCGGGCGGCGCGCAGCACGGTGGTGTAGCCGCGCTCGATCGGGGTGTCGCCGTCCGGCGTCCCCTCGCCGGCGGCGATGAGGTCGTCCGGCGTTCCCCGGAACACGGCCCGTCCCTCGTTCGCGATCGTGACGTTCGTACAGGCGGCCGTGACGTCTTCGACAAGGTGCGTCGCGACGAGGACGCAGGCGTCCACGCCGACGGCGCGCAGCAGTTCGCGGAAGTCGACCCGCTGCTCGGGGTCGAGCCCGGCGGTCGGCTCGTCCAGCAACAGCAGGTCGGGGTCGTTGACGATCGCCTGCGCGATGCCGACGCGGCGCAGCATGCCGCCGGAGAGCTTCTTGAGCTTGTCGTCCGCGCGGTCGGTCAGCCCGACCCTGTCGATGGCGCGGTCCACCGCCGTGGGCACGTCGTCCGCCGGCATCTCCTTGAGCCAGGCGAAGTACTCGACGAACTCTCGCACCGTGAACCGCGGGTAGTAGCCGAACTGCTGCGGCAGGTAGCCGAGCCGGCGCCGAACCTCGCGCAATGCGCGCTGGTCGGACAGGTCGCTGCCGAGCACGGTGACGCTGCCGGACGTCGGCTTGGCGACGGTGGCCAGCACCCGCATCAGCGTCGTCTTGCCGGCGCCGTTCGGGCCGAGCAGCCCGTGCACGCCGGCGCCCAGGTCGAGATAGAGGCCGGCCAGCGCGGTGCGCTTGCCGTACCGGACGACCAGGTCGGCGATCTCGACGTGCGTCCCGGCCATAGTCGGTGCGTTCATGTGCTGACCTCATTTCGCATGCTCTGCTGAGCGGGCAGTTCGTGGAACGCGTCACGCCGGATCGCGATGACCACTGCGGCTGTCGCGGCAGCCGCGAGCATGGCCGGGACGGCGTCGTGGGTCAGCAACGCCGGCACGGGGCCGGATGGCTCGACCACCGCGCCTCCGACGGCGACGAGCCAGGCGAACCCGACCGCCGCGGCGGCGCGCTCGACGCCGATCAGCGAACCTACGGCCAGGGTGAGCAGCGTGAGCGCGAGGCTGGCGAGCAGCCACGGCACCGGGGAGCCGTACCCGGTGAGGGCGCCACCGACCAGCGCAATCGGCGTGGTCACGGCAAGCACCACCGCGCTGCGCAGAAGTAGCAGCCGCAACCCGCCGCCGGGGGTGGACGCGATCACCTCGTACGCGTCGTCGAGCCCCGTGCTGTACGACGCCGCGACGCCCAGCAACGGCACGACGGGCGCGACGATCCCGAGCCACGGAGCGCTGGTCAGGTCGGTGCCACCGAATGCGGCGACGAACGCCAGGACCAGTGCGCAGGCCGCCAGCCAGGCCCATCGCGCGGCCGGGCCTGCTGCGACCAGGACCCGGGCCTCGCGCCAGCGGGTTCCGGCCGGTACGCGCGGGGCGTGCTCGGGCAGCCGGGTCGCGATGCCCGTCCACGTCTCGTCGAGGACGGCCGCCCGGCCCGGCGCCGCCGTGGGGTAGGCGGTGGCGAGCGCGGCCCGGCAGCGTTCGCACGCCGTCAGGTGGGCCTCGACCGACCAGGCGTCCGCGCCGGCGATCCGGCCGGTGAGGTATTCGTGCAGCATCTCGTCTGGGACGTGCCAGGTCATGCCAGCGCCTCCCGCAGCGCTCGGCGCGCCCGCATGGCGCGCGACTTCACGGTGCCCTCGGGGACGTCGAGCAGCAGTGCCGTCTCCCGGACCGACAGCCCGTCGAGGATCGTGGCCCGCAGGACGGCGCGAAGCTCCGGCGACAGCCGGTCCAGCGCCCGGGCGAGATCGGCGCCGTACGACGACGCCAGGGCCTCTTCCTCCGCCGAAGGGACGTGGACGAGGTGCTCGTAGGGCTCCCCGGCCGTCTGGGCGCGGGCGATCCGCCGGCGGTGGGCGTCGATGAGGCGGCGCGTCGCGATGGACCACAGCCAGCCACCGGCCTGCCCGTTGCCGCGGTATGACGCCGCCGCGCGCCACACTGCGATGAACGTCTCCTGGACGACGTCGGCCGCCATCTCGGGGTCGCCGCAGCGGCGGCGGAGCCGGACTTCGAGCCATGGCGCGTTGCGGCGGTAGTACTGCTCGAACGCGCGCCGGCTGCCGGTCGCGGTGGCGCGCAGCAGTTCGTCGTCCGAGGGCTCGGCTTTCACGTCAGGTAGAGACGCAGCCTCGGTTCGATCGGTTCTCGGCCGGCCTGACCGGCCGGCGGCACCCTTCGTGGGCATGGTCATTCCATGCTAGAGACGTACGTGTGAACGAGGTCTATGTACGCACTCGGCGGAGATCGCATTGGCCAGGAGCCGGACGACGGTTCCTGCACTGGGCAACCCCGAGCGAGCACAGCTACAAGATGGATGCGGAAATCCTGGACGCTGTCCGGCTGTTGACTTCAACAGACGAGCAGACC
>JBMCTR010000069.1:0-7298 GCA_048622955.1 Actinomycetota bacterium | reverse complement strand
CCGTACGAGGCGTTCTCGACGTTGCAGCCCACGACGACCCGCCCGTCGTCCACGAGCGCCGCCGCACCGACGGGGAACGACGAGTACGGCGCGTACGCGCGCTCGCAGACCTCGGCCGCGGCCGCGCGCAGCGCCGGCCAGTCGACGGTCATGACTTGATGTACGGCTTCCCGTCCGCGGCCGGCGGGCGCACCCGGCCGACCAGGCCGGCCACCGCGACAATCGTGACGACGTACGGCGTCATCAGCATGAACTCGCTCGGGATGGGGGTGCCGACGATCCCCAGCACGCTCTGCAGGTTGTTGGAGAACCCGAACAGCAACGCCGCGAACAGCGCGCCCTTCGGGCTCCACCGGCCCAGGATCATCGCCGCGAGCGCGATGAAGCCCTGCCCGGCCGTCATCTCCCGGCTGAACACCCCGGACAGGCCGAGCGTGAAGTACGCCCCGCCGAACCCAGCCACCGCGCCGCCGAGCAGCACGTTGCGGAACCGCGTCCGGTTGACGTTGATCCCCGCGGTGTCCGCCGCCTGCGGGTGCTCGCCGACCGCGCGGACCCGCAGCCCCCACCGGCTCTTGAACAGCGCCAGATGGACCACGATCAGCACCGCGTACATGAAGTAGACGATCACGGTCTGGTCGAACAGCACCGGCCCGACGATCGGGATGTCGCCGAGCACCGGGACCTTCACCGACGGGAACCGGCCGGGCGAGTTCCACACGTCCGGGCTCGGCGTGAGCAGCCGGCTGAACAGGAAGTTCGTCAACCCGATCACCAGGACGTTGAGCACGACGCCGACGATGATCTGATCGACGAAGTACCGGACGGCGAACGTGGCGAGCACGTAGGCCACCAACAGGCCCGCCACCGGCGCCGCCACCAGGCCGGCCCAGATGTTCGTGGTGAGCGACGCGACGACGCCGGACAGGAACGCACCGGCCAGCAGCTGGCCCTCGATCGCGATGTTGATCACGCCGGACCGCTCACACAGCAGCCCGGACATCGCACCGAAGATCAGCGGCACCGACAGCGCCAGCGCGCCCTGCAGCAGGGACGTCAGCGAGATTTGCGCCCCCGCGACGGACCAGGTCAGGAAGGCGAGCACGAACGCCACGCCGAACAGCACCGACAGCCAGAGCGGCACCCGCTCGGCGCGCCGGACCAGCAGGTACGCGTAGGCGGCGATCGCCAGGCACACCACCCCGAGCACCAGCCCCGTCAACTGGGACGGCACCGCGAGGGGCTCGAACTGGACGAAGTCCGTGCCCGTCGAGATGCGGAACGTGCTGTCCTCACCGGGTGGCGCGGTCAGGCCGAACACGAGGAAGGCGACGGCGCCGAGCACGCCGAACGCGATGGGCGCCTTCCAGCTACGGGTCTCCACGCGGGACTGCTCGCCTCCGGCGGTCTCGGCAATGCTCATCACTGCCACCCCTTCGTCGCCGTCACCACCGGGCCGCCGGCGGCGCGCACCCTGATCCGGAAGATCGCGCGGATCAGCGGCGGCGCCGCGACGAACAGCACGACCAGCGCCTGGATCACGAGCGTCAGGTCGACCGGCGTGCCGGTCCGCGCCTGCATCGTCACGCCACCGGCACGGAGAGCGCCGAACAACAGGCCGGCGGCGACCGTCCCCCACGGGTGGGACCGGCCCAACAGCGCCACCGTGATCGCGTCGAAGCCCAGCCCTCCGGAGATGCCGCTGTTCAGGAACCGTTGGGTGCCCAGGACCTCGGCCGCGCCCGCCAGGCCGGCCAGCGCGCCCGCCATCAGGAACACGACCACGTAGGTCCGGCCGACCGACATGCCCGCCGTGCGGGCGGCGTTCGGGTTCTGCCCGACCGCCCGCAGCCGGAAGCCGGTGGTGCTCCGCTCGAGCACCCACCACACCACCAGGGCCGCCGCGATCGCGAGCACGAACCCGAGGTTCACCCGGCTGTCGGGGATCAGCCGGGGTAGCGCCGCGGTGCCGTCGACGAACGGGCTGACCGGGTCCTGCCTGCCGGGTCGCTGGAACGCCGCCGTGCCCAGCAGGTAGAGCAGCAGGAACGCCGCGATGTTGTTGAGCATGATCGTGACGATCACCTCGTGCGCGCCGGTTCGCGCCTTGAGAACGCCGACGATGCCGCCCCAGATCGCCCCGCCGAGCAGGCCGCCCGCCACCGCCACCACGAGGTGGATCACCGGCGGCAGGTGGATCGCGAAGCCGAGAAAGCCGGCGAAGGTCGCCCCCAGGATGATCTGGCCCTCCGCGCCGATGTTGAACAGCCCGGCGCGGAACGCGATCGCGACCGCCAGGCCCGCGGCGATCAGCGGCGTCGCGTTGGTCAACGTCTCGGTGAACGGCCGAACCGCTCCCGCGAGCGTGTCCGCGCGGAAGTTAATGATCGAGCCCTCGAACAGCGCAATGTACGCCTGGCTCACCGATGTCCAGATCCCCGAGAGCATGTCGCCCGGGCGGGCGAAGAAGTAGCCGGCCGGCTCCCGCACGCGGGGATCGGACGCCGCGATGAGCACTGCACCGAGCAGCAGCGCGAGCACCACCGACAGCAGCGTGACCAGCACGTTGCCGCGGGTCAGCTCCTGTATGAACCGGCGTCCCACCGTCATGCCGGTGGGCGGCTCCGGTGGCTCGCGGGACGGTTCGGGCGGCAGCTGTGGCTCTTCCGGCGGTCTAGTCACCAGCGCCTCCGCTTCCGTCCGACGGGAGGTCGGTCCCGCCGCGCGTGGACGCGTCGCTCGGCGGGGTAGCGGCCGCCTGGCCGGCCGCGTCGTCCGGGGACACGCCCGCCATCATCAACCCCAGCACGTCGCGGTCGGTGTCACCGGGCACGATGCCCACCACCTGGCCGCGGTACATCACCAGCACACGGTCGGCGAGCGCGCTCACCTCGTCGAGCTCGGTGGAGATCATCAGAACCGCCGTTCCCCTGTCCCGCTCTTCAATCAGCCGCCGGTGCACGAACTCGATGGACCCGACGTCGAGGCCACGGGTGGGCTGGGAGGCGACCAGCAGCTGCAGCGGCCGTGACAGCTCCCGCGCGACGACCACCTTCTGCAGATTCCCTCCGGAGAGCGTGGACGCCGTGGTGTCGATGCTCTCGGCCCGGATGTCGAACTCCTCGATCCGGTGCCGCGCGTTGTCGCGGACGACCGAGGGCTTCATCCCGAAGCCGGTGGCGTACGGCGGTTGGTCGTACATGTCGAGCACCAGGTTCTCCGCGACCGTGAACGTGCTGACCAGCCCGTCCACCGTCCGATCCTCGGGAATGAAACCCACGCCCGCCCGCAGCACCTCGCGGACCGAGCGCCCGACCAGTTCCGTGCCGTTGAGCATGACCGAGCCGGCAACCCGTTCCTGCAGCCCGACGATCGCCTCGGCCAGCTCGGTCTGGCCGTTGCCCTGGACACCGGCCACCGTCAGCAACTCTCCCGCGCGCACGTCGAACGAGACGTCGTCGACGGCCACCTGCCCGCGGGAGTCGACGACGGTGAGCCCGTCCACGGCCAGCACGCGCTCCCCCGGCTCCGCCGGGCCCTTCTCGACCGTCAGGCTGACGGCGCGCCCGACCATCATCGAGGCGAGCTCGCTCTCCGGAGCGGCCCGGGACGTCTCGCCGACGACCTTGCCGAGCCGGATCACGGTGATGCGGTCGGCGATGGCGCGCACCTCGCGCAGCTTGTGGGTGATGAACACGATCGACGTGCCGCCGGACTTCAGCTGCCGCATGATGTCCATCAGCTCGTCGGTCTCCTGCGGCGTGAGCACCGCCGTCGGCTCGTCGAGGATGAGCACCTTGGCGGCGCGGACGAGCGCCTTGATGATCTCGACCCGCTGCTGGACGCCCACCGGCAGGTCCTCGACGACGGCGTCGGGGTCGACGTCGAACCCGTACCGCTCGGAGACGCGCCGCACCTCGTCCCGGGCCGCGTCGAGGTCGAGGAAGCCGGGCCCGTAGGTCTGCTCGGCGCCGAGCATGACGTTCTCGGCGACGGTGAAGACCGGGACCAGCATGAAGTGCTGGTGGACCATGCCAATGCCGGCAGCCATGGCGTCGTTCGGCGACGTGAACCGGACCTCCCGGTCGTCGATCAGGATCTGCCCGGCGTCCGGGTCGAGCAACCCGTAGAGCACGTTCATCAGGGTGGTCTTGCCGGCGCCGTTCTCACCGAGCAGGCAGTGGATCTCGCCGGGCTCGACCGTCAGGTCGATGCTCTCGTTGGCCACTACGGGACCGAAGCGCTTCGTGATCCCCCGCAGCTCCAGCTTCATCTAGCCGCCTCTCGTGCGCCGTGCCCCCTCCACAATGCGCCGATCATGCAAGAGCCGTACGACACGCTGACGAAACGGTGTTTCATGCGGCGTGTCGGACGGCTCCTGCATGATCGGCCGGGTTCTTAGTCAGTTTCGAACGCGGCGTCCGACTCCACCTCGAGCTCGCCGGAGATGATCTGCTCGCGAAGCGCGTCGACCTCGTCCTTGAGCTCCTGGGAGATGTCGTCCTCGAAGTCGTGGTACGGCGCGATGCCGACACCGTCGTTCTCGAGCGTCCCGATGAACGGCTCGTTGCTGAACTCGTCCTGCGCGGCCGAGGTCACCGACTCCTCGACGGACACCGCGATGCCCTTCATCACGCTGGTCAGGAACAGCTCCTGGTAGTCCGGCGCCGAGACGTACCCGTCGGTGTCCACCCAGATCACCGACGTTTCGCCGGCGTCCCGGGCAGCGATGGCGGCCTGCTCGCCGAGCGGCCCGGCGACGGGAAGGAGGATGTCGGCGCCCGCGTCGATCAGGTTCTCACTGATCTGCAGCGCAAGAGCGGTGTCGCTGAAGTCGCCGACGAACTGCCCGTCCTGGGCCTCCTTGTCCCAGCCGAGGACCTCGACGTCCGCGTCCTTCTCCTCGTTGTAGTGCATGACGCCGTCGTAGAACCCGTCCATGAAGATCGTCACAGTCGGGATCTGCTGGCCACCCCAGGTCGCCACGGTGCCGGTGCTGGTGTACCCGGCCGCCAGGTAGCCGGCCAGGAATGCCGCCTCGTGGGTGTTGAACACCAGCGGCTTGACGTTCTCGATCGGCTCCTCGTAGATGAAGTCGACGATCGCGAACCGCTCGTCCGGGTTGGCCTGTGCCTGCTCGGCCGTCGTGTCGGCGAGCAGGAAGCCAACAGTGACGATGATCCCGCAGTCCTGGGCGACCATGCTCGACACGTTGGGCTCGTAGTCGGCCGCGGCGTTCGACTGGACGACCGTCGAGTCGCTCGTGACGCCGGCCTCCTCGGCGGCTTGCATGCCCTCCCAGGCGGACTGGTTGAACGACCGATCGTCAACGCCCCCCTCATCGGTGACCATGCAGGAGACGAACTCCTCGGCCGGTTCCTCGCCGTCCGCGGCATCCTCGCCGTCCGTGGCCTCGCCGTTGGTGGGCTCGCCGGCTGTGGTGTCCTCTTCCTCGTCCGGCGCCTCGCCACAGGCCGCCACGATCAGAGCCACTGCCGCCCCTACAGTGGCGAGCCGAAATCTCTTGTTCACTTACCCCTCCAAGCCACCACGTCGAACGCGTCAGCGTTTGATGATGAGCAATATGCGGCGAGACTACATCCCCCACAGGCCAACTCTGGGACATTCGGACGACGCTGATGCCGAGATGTGACCTGACCTGCTCGGAGTGCATCCGAGCACGAAGCTCAGCGCAGCGCGGCGGCGGGCTCGTACTCGCCCCAGACGTCCCGCAGTGCGTTGCACACCTCGCCCACGGTCGCCCGCGCGGCGAGCGCCTCCCGCAGGGGGTACAGCACGTTGGCGCTGCCCTCGGCGGCGGTACGGAGCTCATCCAGGGCGCGCTCCACCCGCTCGCCGGCACGCTCGGCGCGGAGCCGCTCGAGCCGCTTGGTCTGCTCCTCCTCGATCGCGGGGTCCACCCGCAGCGGCTGGTACGGCTCCTGGTCCTCGGTGGCGAACGCGTTCAGCCCGACCACCGTCCGCTCGCCGCTGTCGATCTCGCGCGCCACGGCGTAGGCCGCCCGCTCGATCTCGTTCTTCTGAAAGCCCTGCTCGATCGCGGCCACCGCGCCGCCGCGGTCCTCGACCTGCTGCATCAGGTCGCGGGCGGCCTCCTCGAGGTCGTCGGTGAGCGATTCGATCACGTAGGAACCGCCGAACGGGTCCACGGTCTTGGTGACGTCCGTCTCGTAGGCCAGCACCTGCTGGGTGCGCACCGCCAGCCGGGCCGCCTGCTCGGTCGGCAGCGCGATCGCCTCGTCGTAGGCGTTCGTGTGCAGCGACTGGGTGCCGCCGAGCACGGCCGCGAGCGCCTGCGTCGTGACCCGCACCAGGTTGACCTCCGGCTGCTGCGCGGTCAGCTGGACACCGGCGGTCTGGGTGTGGAACCGCAGCATCTGCGACTTGGGGTCCCGGGCGCCGAACTCGTCGCGCATCACGTGCGCCCAGATCCGGCGGGCCGCGCGGAACTTGGCCACCTCCTCGAGCAGCGTCGTCCGCGCGACGAAGAAGAACGACAGCCGCGGCGCCAACTCGTCCACGTCGAGGCCCGCCCGCAGCGCCGCACGGACGTACTCCCGCGCGTTCGCCAGCGTGAAGGCGACCTCCTGGGCGGGCGTCGCGCCCGCCTCCGCCATGTGGTAGCCGGAGATCGAGATCGTGTTCCACCGCGGCAGTTCCTCGCGGCAGTACGCGAAGATGTCGCTGGTCAGCCGCAGCGACTGGGCGGGCGGGTAGATGTAGGTGCCGCGGGCGATGTACTCCTTGAGCACGTCGTTCTGCACCGTCCCGCTCAGGCTCTCGCCCGGCACGCCCTGGTCCGCGGCGACCAGTTGGTAGAGCAGCAGCAACACCGCGGCCGGAGCGTTGATCGTCATCGAGGTGGACACCCGGTCCAGCGGGATGCCGTCGAAAAGCACCCGCATGTCGTCGAGCGAGTCGATGGCCACGCCGACCTTGCCGACCTCGCCGTGCGCGATCGGCGCGTCCGAGTCGTGACCCATCTGGGTGGGCAGGTCGAAGGCCACCGAGAGCCCGCCGGTGCCCGCGGCCACCAACTGGTGGTAGCGCTCGTTGGACTCGGCGGCCGTCCCGAACCCGGCGTACTGCCGCATCGTCCACGGCCGCCCGGTGTACATGGACTCGTGGATCCCGCGGGTGAACGGAAACTCTCCGGGACGGCCCAGCTTCGTCGCAGGGTCCCAGCCGGCGAGCGCGTCCGGCCCGTACACCGGATCGAACGGCAGCCCGGACTCGGTGCTCGTGCTCATACCGGCAACGGTAACCCGCGGGCGCGC
>JBMCTR010000068.1:0-7340 GCA_048622955.1 Actinomycetota bacterium | reverse complement strand
TTCGTGCTGTCCAAGTGGCGGTTCCCGGGCGCCGACTTCGTCTTCCCGCTGATCCTGTTCGGGATGTTCATCCCGTACCAGTCCATCCTCATCCCGCTGCGCCAGGTGCTCAGCGAGGCCAACCTGACGAATCTGACGGGGCTGGCGCTGACGCACATCATCTACGGGATCCCGATCACGACGCTGATCTTCCGGTCCTACTTCTCATCGATCTCGGACGAGCTGATCGACTCCGCACAGGTGGACGGCGCCGGCATGCTGCGCACGTTCGCGTTCGTCGCGTTGCCGATCGCAGTGCCGGCGTTCGCGGTGTCGATCATCTGGCAGTTCACGCAGGCGTGGAACGACTTCCTGTTCGGTATCGTGGTCGTCACCCGGGCGACCGACTGGCCGGCCACCGTCGCGCTGAACAACGTCGCCGGCAGCCAGGTCGTGCCGTACCACGAGGCGATGGCGGCCGCACTGCTCGCGAGCATCCCGACACTGATCGTCTATGTACTGATGGGCCGGTTCTTCATGCGTGGTCTGATGGCCGGCGCGCTCAAGGGGTGAGTCGATGGAACCCACAGGCATCCTGCTGGAGAACGTCACCAAGCGGTTCAAGGGTGACGTCGTCGCCGTCGACGACGTCACGCTGGACATCGAGCCCGGGGAGTTCGTGGTTCTCGTCGGTCCGTCCGGGTGCGGCAAGTCGACGATGTTGCGGATCATCGCCGGGCTGGAGGAGGTCTCGGCCGGACGTGTCTACCTCGGTGACGAGGACGTCACGACCAAGCTGCCGCAGCACCGCGACGTGGCCATGGTCTTCCAGAGCTACGCGCTCTACCCGCGGATGTCGGTGCGCCGGAACATGGGCTTCGGCCTGCGGATGCGCCACACCCCCAAGGCGGAGCGGGACCGCCGGGTCGCGGAGGTCGCGGAGATCCTCGGGCTGACGGCGCTGCTCGACCGGCGGCCCGGCGAGCTGTCCGGCGGGCAGCGGCAACGCGTGGCGATGGGGCGCGCGATCATCCGGGAGCCGAAGGTCTTCCTGCTCGACGAGCCGTTGTCGAACCTCGACGCGAAGCTGCGGGTGACGATGCGGGCCCAGCTGTCCCTGCTGCACCAGCGTCTCGGTGTGACCACCGTGTACGTCACCCACGACCAGATCGAAGCCATGACGCTGGGCCAGCGGGTGGCCGTCCTCAGCGACGGCGTGCTGCAGCAGGTGGACACGCCGCCCAACCTGTTCCACCGGCCGGTGAACCTGTTCGTCGCGGCGTTCATCGGCTCGCCCGCGATGAACCTGGTGAGCGCCCACGTCGCCAACGGCGTCGCGAGCTTCGCCGACACGACGATCCCGCTGCCGGACGGCTCGCCCCTGAAGGACGCGGACCGGCAGGTGGTGCTCGGCATCCGGCCCACGGCGTTCACGCTGGCCGACGGCCACGACGAGGCCACCATGAAGGCCGTGCCGGACGTGGTCGAGGAGCTCGGCGACGAGCGCTACGTCCATTTCGACGTCGACGCTCCGCGGGTGGACACCGCAGCCACCCGCGCCGCCGTCGAAGCCAGGTCGGCGGAGGACGTGTCGCTGCTGGCCGAGAACCGGGCCAGGTTCACCGTACGGCTGCCGTCCGAGGTGCCCGCCAGTGCCGGCCAGCCGCTGGGCCTGGCGGTGAGCCCGGACCGGTTGCACTTCTTCGACCCGGACGACGGCCGGAGCCTGACGTGACCGGCCGGTGTCCGGAACGTGGTCACAGCCGAGCCGGCTGGCGGGGGGCGGCTATCCTGCTCGGGTGACTTCCTCCCCCGACGCCGCGCTGTACGAGGAGCTGGCCGGCACGGTCGGCGCCCTGCCGGCCGCGCAGCAGCCCGAGTGGCCCGACCGGGCGGCGCTCGAGGCTGCCGTGACAGAGCTGCGCACGATGCCGCCGCTGGTGTTCGCGGGGGAGTGCGACACGCTGAAGGAGCGGCTGGCCGCCGTGTCCCGGGGCGAGGCGATCGTGCTGCAGGGCGGCGACTGCGCCGAGACGTTCGACGGGGTCACCGCCGTGAACGTGCGGAACAAGCTGAAGACGCTGCTGCAGATGGCGGTGGTGCTGACGTACGCGGCCAGCGTCCCCGTGGTCAAGGTGGGCCGGCTCGCCGGCCAGTACGGCAAGCCGCGCTCGCGCCCGACGGAGACCCGCGGCGGGACGTCACTTCCGGCCTACCGCGGCGACATCGTCAACGGCTTCGAGTTCACCGAGGCCGCCCGTACCCCCAACCCGCAGCGGCTGGTGCGGGCGTACAACGCCTCCGCCGCCACCCTGAACCTCGCGCGCGCGTTCGTCGGCGGCGGGTACGCCGACCTGCGCCAGGTGCACGCGTGGAACACCGACTTCGTCCGGTCCTCCCCGGCGGGGCTGCGGTACGAGCGCCTGGCCGGCCAGATCGACAAGGCCCTGGCGTTCATGAACGCCATCGGCGCGGACCCCGAGCAGCTGCACACCGTCGAGCTCTACTCGAGCCACGAGGCCCTGCTGCTGGACTACGAGCAGGCGCTGACCCGGGTCGACTCGCGGACGGGGCAGGCCTACGACGTCTCCGGCCACTTCCTGTGGGTCGGCGATCGCACCCGGCAGCCGGACGGTGCGCACGTGGAGTTCGCCTCCCGGGTCCGCAACCCCCTCGGTGTCAAGCTCGGCCCGACCACCACGCCGGACGAGATGCTCGCGCTCGCCGAGCGGCTCGACCCGGACCGCGAGCCCGGTCGGCTGACGTTCGTCACCCGGATGGGCGCGGCGAAGGTGCGCGACGCGCTGCCTGCCCTGCTCGAGAAGGCGGCGTCGAGCGGCCTCGTCGCCTCCTGGGTGTGCGATCCGATGCACGGCAACACCTACGAGGCGCCGAGCGGTCACAAGACCCGCCGGTTCGACGACGTGGTCGACGAGGTGCGCGGGTTCTTCGAGGCGCACCGGGCGGTCGGGACGCACCCCGGCGGCGTGCATGTGGAGCTCACCGGTGACGACGTCACGGAGTGCGTCGGCGGCGGCGATCCGGTCGGCGAGGACGCGCTGGCGCACCGTTACGAGACGCTCTGCGACCCGCGGCTGAACCGCACTCAGTCGCTGGAGCTCGCCTTCCTGGTGGCGGAGCTGCTCGAAGCCCGCTGACCGCCGGGCGAAGCCGCGCCGCGGGACAACGGTGTCGTAGGGTCGCCGCATGGCCATCGACCTGCGCAGCGACACCGTGACCCGGCCGACCCGGGAGATGCTGGCCGCCATGGCGGCCGCGGACACCGGCGACGACGTCTTCGGCGAGGATCCCACCGCGCGCGCTCTCGAGGAACGCGTCGCCGGGCTGCTCGGCCACGAGGCGGGCCTGTTCACGGTCACCGGGACGATGGCGAACCTGCTCGGCGTGCGCGCGCACGTGCGCCCCGGTCAGGAGCTGCTCTGCGAGGCGCAGGCGCACGTCGTGCGCGCCGAGCTCGGGGGGCACGCCGCCTGGAACGGTGTCACTACCCGGACCTGGTCGCACCCGCGGGGGCACGTCGACATCGACGCGGTACGGCGGATGCTGGCGCCGGACAGCGGCCCGTACTTCGTGTCGACGGCGGCCGTGGAGGTCGAGAACACGCACAACTTCGCCGGCGGCTCCGTGCAGCCCTGGGGCACCCTGCGCGAGCTGCGGGACCTCGCCGACGGCACGGGGGTGCGGCTGCACCTCGACGGCGCCCGGCTGTGGAACGCCCACGTGGCGACCGGCATCGGCCTGGACGACTACGGCGGCCTGTTCGACACCGTCTCGGTGTGCCTGTCCAAGGGGCTCGGCGCGCCGGTCGGCTCGGTCGTGGTCGGTCCGGCCGAGGTCATCGCGGAGGCCCGGCAGTGGCGCAAGCGCCTCGGCGGCGGCTGGCGGCAGGCGGGCGTGCTGGCCGCGGCGGGGCTGCACGCCCTGGACCATCACGTCGGGCGGCTGGCCGACGACCACGCGAACGCCCGGGCGATCGCCGAGGCACTCGCCGGCACCGGAGCCGTTGACCCGTCCGCCGTGGAGACCAACATCATCGTGCTGGACACCTCGTCCTCGCCCGTCGCTGCCGGTGAGCTGGTGGCGCGGGCCCGCGCAGAGGGTGTGCTCGTGAGCGCGCTCGGCCCCACGTCCGTCCGGCTCACCACCCACCTCGACGTGACGGCCGACGACTGCCGCAAGGCGGGGGAGACGCTGGCGCGGCTGCTGCGCTGATCCGCGGGCCGGCGGCCGCCCCCGATCCCGCGACCTGTCAGGGCGTGGCACCCTCCGTTCGCAGGTCAGCCAGTTGTCCGGCCGGACAACTCGCGGAGGTCGGCCGGTTCGAGCCGCTCGGCCGGCTTGCGGCCGAGCAACGGCGGCAGCCGGCGCACCGCCGAGGCGAGTTCGCGCAGGTCGGCCCCGGACAGCGCCTGCGGGCCGTCGACCAGCGCCTGCTCCGGGTCCGGGTGCACGTCGACGAGCAACCCGTCCGCGCCGACGCCGATCGCCGCGCGCGACAGCGGCAGGACGAGTTCGCGGCGGCCGCCGGAGTGCGACGGGTCGACGACCACGGGGAGGTGGGTGAGCCGCTGCACGACCGGGACGGCGCCGATGTCGAGCGTGTTGCGGGTGGCCGTCTCGAAGGTCCGGATGCCGCGCTCGCAGAGCACGACGTCCAGGTTGCCCCGCTGGGCGATGTACTCGGCGGCCGTCAGCCACTCCTCGATGGTCGCCTGCATGCCCCGCTTGAGCAGGACCGGCAGCCGGCTCGAGCCCACCGCCTGGAGCAGCGCGTAGTTGTGCATGTTCCGGGTGCCGATCTGGAGCATGTCCGCGTACGACGCCACCAGGGGGACGTCGTGCGCGTCGAGCACCTCGGAGACGACCGGCAGCCCGGTGGCCGCCCGCGCCTGCGCCAGGATGCGCAGCCCGTCCTCGCCGAGTCCCTGGAACGAGTCGGGCGAGGTCCGGGGCTTGAACGCACCGCCGCGGAGCATGCTCGCGCCGGCCGCGCGGGCCATTTCGGCGGACTCCAGAGTCTGGTCCAGCGACTCGACGGCACACGGCCCGGCGATCAGCGTGAAGGTGTCCGGTCCGATCGGCACGCCGTCCGGTCCGCCGACCAGGACCGTGCTGCGGCCGGGGTGGTTGTCGAGCCCGACCAGCTTGTACGGCGACGACACCCGGACCACCTCGGCCACACCGTTCATCGCGCGGAGGTTCAGCGCCCGGACCTCGTCAACGTCGCCGACCATCCCGATGATGGTGCGGTTGACGCCGCGGCTCACGAACGCCTCGAAGCCCGCCTCGCGAACCCTCGACACCACGGCATCCACGTGCTCGTCCGGTGCGCCCGGTTTCATGACGACGACCATCGGTGACTCCTTCTGCCCTTCGGGGACCGACCATACGTCGGCGTGCTCGCGAGCCACGCGCGGTGTTCGGTTGGTAAGACGAATGGTTACGGTGCGGTCACCGCTCCGTTACCGAAGGCTGCCCAGCAGCCTCAGGTCGGCAGCGTGCGCCGCGGGGCCGCCCGGCGTCTCCAGCACCACGGGACGGTCGGCGACGGCGCGGTGCGAGAGCAGTTCGCGAAACGGCTCGAGCCCGATCCTGCCCGTCCCGATGCGGGCGTGCCGGTCGCGGAACGAGCCGCACGGCTCCATCGAGTCGTTGGCGTGGATCGCGGCGAGCCGGTCGGGTCCCGCGATCTCGAGCAGCCGGTCGATGGTCGCCGACATCCCGCCGGGCGCGGCGACGTCGTAGCCGGCCGCGAAGACGTGGCAGGTGTCCAGGCAGATTCCGACGTGCGGGTGGTGGTCGAGCGCCGCCAGGTACGGCCCGAGGTCGTCGAGCGTGGCGACCAGCGACCGGCCCTGACCCGCCGTGGGCTCGAGCCACACGCCGGGGCCGTCCGGGGGAAGCGCGTCGAGCATCGGCAGCAGCGCCGCGCGCACCTGCCGGAGGCCGGCGTCGCGGTCGCCTCCCGTCACCGACGACCCGGTGTGGACGACCACGCCGGCCGCGCCCAGCGCCGTGGCCCGGGACAGGGCGTGCGCGACGCTGGCGACCGAGCGCTCGTAGGTCGCGGCGGTCGGCGAGCCCAGGTTGACGAGGTAGGCGGTGTGGACCATGACGGTCAGACCGTGCTCACCGGCACGCCGCCGGAACGCGGCGTCGGCGTGCGGCTCACCGGCGGGCGTCGCCCAGCCGCGCGGGTTTCCGACGAAGATCTGGATCGCTTCCGCCCCCATCTCGACCGCCCGGTCGGGGACCGTGGCCAGCCGACCACCGGTGGAGATGTGGGTGCCGATGAGCGCCCGTGGCGCCGCGCCGTCGCGTTCGGACGGCTGTTCACCGGCGCGGGAGGCGCACATGGTGGGGCGTGCCGGCGTCAGCGGGTGCGGAGCTCGATCCGCTGGTCGGGCTTGATCTCCTCGCCCGCTCGCGGCCGCTGCTCGGCGACGGTGTCCCTCCAGAACAGCAGCCGCCCGTCGACTCTGATGTTGGTGAAGCCGGCTTCGGCCAGCAGTCGCTGCGCCTCGTCGACCTGCATGCCGACGACGTCGGGCACGGGGATCCGCGCGTCCTCGGAGGCGACGTAGAGCGTGACCTGGTCGCCGCGGTAGGCCTCGCCGCTGCTGGGCTCCTGCGAGATGACGAACCCCGGTCGCACGCCCCCCGCCGGCTGCTCCTCCAGGACGACCTCGAATCCGGCGTCGGTCAGCTCCCGCTGGGCAAGGTCGGCCCGTTGCCCGGTGTAGTCGATGAGCTCGATCGGCTCGCGGCCCTGGCTGACGTAGACCGGCACCTGCTCGTCCGCCCGGAGCTGCTCACCGGGGTCGACGCCCTGGCCGATGACCATGCCCTGTTCAACGGTGTCGTGGTACTCCTTCTCGACGTCGGCGACGAGGTTGAGCTCCTCGAGCTCCTCGACGGCCTGCTGCTCGGTGAGCCCCTGCAGGTCCGGCACCTCGAACCGCTCGGCGCCCTCCGAGATGACCAGCCCGACGTACCGGCCGCGGAGGATCCGGTCGGCGGTGGCGGGCACCGTGCGCACGACGTTGCCCTCCTCGACGGCCTCGGAATGCTCGGTGCCGCTGCGGCGGACCCGCAACCCCGCCTCTTCGGCCTTCAGTTCGGCCTGCTCGTACGTCAGGCCGACGAGCGGCGGGACCGAGGTGTACCGGCCCTCGCCGAGCCACCAGGCCCCTGCGATCACGGCGGCCGCGAGCACGAGCGCGAGGACGAGCAGGATCGGTCCGGCACGCCCGTGCCGCCTCCTCGACCTGCGACGGGACGCCCCTGCGCGTCGCCCGTGCCGGGCCGGTGGCGCCGACGGGCGGCGCACCGGACCGGGC
>JBMCTR010000067.1:0-7374 GCA_048622955.1 Actinomycetota bacterium | reverse complement strand
GGCCAACTGGCCTGCTCAAGGACCCACACGGGTGGTATACGTGATCATTGGGCCCCCAACCCCCGAACCCAGAAGAGAAGGAGAGCCGCACGATGGCGGAGTTGTACTACGACGATGACGCCGATCTGTCGATCATCCAGAACCGGGTGGTCGCGGTGATCGGCTACGGCAGCCAGGGGCACGCGCACGCCCTTAGCCTGCGCGACTCGGGGGTCGACGTCCGGGTCGGCCTGGCCGAGGGGTCGCGCAGCCGGCCGCGCGCCGAGGCGGAGGGGCTTCGCGTCGTGACGCCGTCCGAGGCCGCCGCCGAGGCCGACGTCGTCGTCATCCTCGTTCCCGACCCCGTCCAGCGGCACGTCTACACCAACGAGATCGAGCCCAACCTGCAGCAGGGCGACGCGCTGTTCTTCGGGCACGGGTTCAACATCCGGTTCGGCTACGTCAAGCCGCCGGCGGACGTGGACGTGTGCATGGTGGCGCCCAAGGGCCCGGGCCACCTGGTACGCCGCGAGTTCGAGGACGGCAGGGGCGTCCCGGTGCTGGTGGCCGTGGAGCAGGACGCGACCGGCAAAGCCTGGCCGCTGACGCTGTCCTACGCGAGGGCCATCGGCGGGCTGCGGGCCGGCGGCATCAAGACCACGTTCGCGGAGGAGACCGAGACGGACCTGTTCGGCGAGCAGGCCGTGCTGTGCGGCGGGGTGTCGCACCTGGTCCAGGCCGGCTTCGAGACGCTGACCGAGGCCGGGTACCAGCCGGAGGTCGCGTACTTCGAGTGCCTGCACGAGTTGAAGCTGATCGTCGACCTGATGTACGAGGGCGGCATCGCCAAGCAGCGCTGGAGCGTCTCCGACACCGCGGAGTACGGCGACTACACCTCCGGGCCGAAGATCATCGACGAGTCGGTGAAACAGCGGATGCGCGACGTGCTCGCCGCGGTGCGCGACGGGTCGTGGGCGGCCGGCTTCATCGCCGACCAGGACGCCGGCGCTCCGGAGTTCAAGCGGTTGCGCGCGGAGGCCGAACAGCACCCGATCGAGCGGGTCGGTCGCGAGCTCCGCACGCTCATGCCGTGGATCGAGACCGGCGACGACGACTACACCGAGGGCACGGCAGCCCGCTAGCCGGGTCGCCATTCGATCGCCGGGTTGACCCGCGGCGATACACTGGGAACGGCCGGGGTGCCCCGCGAGGGCTGAGAGCAGACCCGCCGAACCTGATCCGGATCATGCCGGCGCAGGGAGCCGAGATGCCAGTGATCTACCCGATGTCCCCGCGGGACGACGGGCGCGCGCCGGCTCCTGCGCCGCGCAGGAGGGAGCGCCACCCGTGACTCCGACCGTGCTGTCCGTCGCCGGCTCCGACCCCTCGGGCGGCGCCGGCATCCAGGCGGACCTCAAGACGTTCTCCGCGCTGGGCGCCTACGGCGCGGCGGCGATCACCGCGCTGACGGCCCAGAACACCAAGGGCGTCTTCGGGGTGTTCCCGGTGCCGGGCGCGTTCGTCGCCGACCAGCTCGAGGCACTGTTCACCGACCTGGACGTCCGGGCGGTGAAGACCGGCATGCTCGGCGGCCCCGACGTCGTCGAGGCGGTCGCCGCCAGCGTCGCCCGGCACGGCGTCGGCAACCTCGTCGTCGACCCCGTGATGGTCGCCGCGTCCGGCGACCGGCTGGTCGGCGACGACACGGTGGCCGCGGTCCGCGACCGGCTGCTCCCCGTCGCCACGCTCGTCACGCCCAACCTTCCCGAGGCGGCGGCGCTGCTCGGCTGGGACACCGTGACGACCGAGACCATGGCGAAGGCGGCCGACGGCATCCGGGCGCTCGGCGCGGGCGCGGTGCTGGTCAAGGCCGGCCATGCGGATGGCCCGGAGGCCGTGGACGTGCTCTCCGACACCGCCGGGGTCGAGCACTACCGCGCTCCGCGGGTCGACACCACGAACACGCACGGCACCGGCTGCACGCTGTCCAGCGCGATCGCCGCCCGGCTCGCCCAGGGCGCCCCGCTGCGGGAGGCCGTCGACGTCGGCAAGCGGTACGTGACCGCGGCGCTGCGGGCCGCCGACACGCTGCGGGTCGGCCATGGAACCGGGCCGGTGCACCACTTCCACGCGTGGTGGGAGGCGAGCCTGTGAGCTGGTCGGAGGCCGCGTGGCGGCACGTCGCGCCCACCTACGAGGCCATCGTGGGGCACCCGTTCGTCACCGGCCTGCGCAGCGGCACGCTGGACCGCGATGTCTTCCTGCGCTACCTGCTCGACGACGCGCGCTACCTGGACGGCTACGCCCGCGTGCTCGCGATGATCGCACCGCGGCTGCCGGAGACCCGGGACGTCGCGGTGCTGGCGCGGTCGGCGGCCGGAGCAGTCGAGGCGGAGCGCACGCTCCACGCCCGCCTGCTCGGCGAGCACGGCATCGACGCCGACGAGCCGGGCGAGCCGACACCTACGTGCCGGCTCTACGTCGCCTCGCTGCTCGCGGACGCCGCGACCGAGCCGGTGGAGGTCGCCGTCGGCAGCGTGCTGCCGTGTTTCCGGGTCTACGCGGAGGTGGGCGCGGCCATCGCGGCGGGCACCGGCAGCGACCACCCGTACGCTCCCTGGATCGAGATGTACGCCGACCCGGAGTTCGCCGCGGTCGTCCGCGAGGTCGAGGCGCTCGCCGACCGGCTCGCCGACAAGGCGGCGGACGGTACCCCCGACCGGATGCGCGCGGCGTACGACCGCAGCACTCGGTTAGAGTGGATGTTCTGGGACGCGGCCTGGCGCGGTGAGCGCTGGCCGGAGGTGTAGCGGTTACACTCCGTACGTCCCCGGGCAACGGTGCTCGCCGACCGACTGTGACCACGAGACCCGAAGAGGGTGTACCCAACGTGAGCAAGCCCGTCGTCCTGATCACCGAGGAACTGTCACCAGCGACCGTCGAGGCGCTGGGTCCCGACTACGAGATCCGTCACTGCGACGGAGCGGACCGCGACTCGCTGCTCCCGGCCATCGGCGACGCCGACGCCGTGCTGGTCCGCAGCGCCACCAAGATCGATGAGCCCGCGATCGCCGCCGCGCCGCGGCTGAAGGTGGTCGCCCGAGCGGGCGTCGGCCTGGACAACGTGGACGTCAAGGCGGCCACGCAGGCCGGCGTCATGGTGGTCAACGCCCCGACGTCCAACATCCTGAGCGCGGCCGAGCTGACCATCGGCCTGCTGCTGGCCGCCGCCCGCAACATCGCGTCGGCCAACGCGGCGCTCAAGAACGGGGAGTGGAAGCGCAGCAAGTACACCGGGACGGAGCTGTACGAGAAGACGGTGGGGATCGTCGGCCTCGGCCGCGTGGGCGTCCTGGTGGCCCAGCGGCTGGCGGGGTTCGGCATGAAGGTGATCGCGTACGACCCGTACGTCCCCGCGCCGCGCGCCGCCCACCTGGGCGTGCGCAGCGTGTCGCTGAACGAGTTGCTCGCCGAGAGCGACTTCATCTCGGTCCACCTGCCGAAGACGCCCGAGACCGTCGGGCTGATCGGTGAGCAGGCGCTGCGGAAGGTCAAGCCCACCGTCCGGATCATCAACGCCGCGCGCGGCGGCATCGTCGACGAGCACGCGCTCACTCTCGCGCTGAAGGAGGGCCGCGTGGCGGGCGCCGGCATCGACGTGTTCGCCTCCGAGCCGTGCACGGACTCGCCGCTGTTCGACTTCGAGTCCGTGGTCGTCACGCCGCACCTCGGTGCCTCGACCAGCGAGGCGCAGGAGAACGCCGGCGTGGCGGTGGCGCGGTCGGTCCGGCTCGCCCTCGCGGGTGAGCTGGTGCCGGACGCGGTCAACGTCAAGGGCGGCGCGATTGCCGAGGACGTCCGTCCCGCCATTCCGCTGGCCGAGAAGCTCGGCCGGATCTTCACCGCGCTCGCCGGCGGCGCGGCCACCCGGCTCGACGTCGAGGTGCGCGGCGAGATCGTCGAGCACGACGTCAAGATCCTGGAGCTCGCCGCGCTGAAGGGCGTGTTCACCGACGTCGTGGAGGACCCCGTCACGTACGTCAACGCTCCGGTGATCGCCGCCGACCGCGGGGTCGAGGTGCGGCTGATCACCGAGGAGGAGTCGGCCGACTTCCGCAACCTGGTCACCGTCCGCGGCGTGCTCACCGACGGACAGGTGCTCTCGGTGTCGGGCACCCTGTTCGGCACGAAGCACGTGGAGAAGCTGGTCGAGCTGCTCGGGTACGACATCGAGATCGAGCCGAGCGAGCACATGGCGTTCTGGCGCTACCAGGACCGCCCCGGCGTCGTGGGCACGGTGGGCAAGCTGCTCGGCGAGGCCGGCATCAACATCGCGGGCATGCAGGTCAGCCGTGACACCAAGGGCGGTCACGCGCTCGTCGGCATGACCGTCGACCAGGCCATCTCGCCGGAGGTGATGGACGAGGTCGTCACCGCCATCGGCGCCGAGTGGGGCCACACGGTCGACCTCGAGGAAGAGTAGACTCGCCGCCGGCGGCGTCTCACGATGTGGGACCTAAGGTCTGTGGCGCGAGACACTTGGACGTCCTAGGAGTATGCTCGGCGCTGTCATGTCGTGGTCGGTACGCATTCTTAGCCGCCGCGGCGGGGTCCGATAGGTCGGCGCCTCGTCGCGGAGTCGCCGCGTACCCACGCCGACCGACCATCGGACATCTCGAGGATCACTCGGACATCCACCGACGAGGGCAGCCCGCGATCCGGGCTTGACCGTCGACACGAGCTCGCGCCCACCGGCGCTTCGGGCTGTGGCGGTCGGTGCCGCTCGTTGATTCGCCTGCGAGCTACGGAGCACGAAAGCCAATGACCGAAACCGAGCGCACCGCGCGGCACGCCCTGCAGGAGGCCATGGACCGCCGCGACAACGGCGGCGAGACCGGCCGCTGATGCGGGCGTCGTCGCGCCGCATGATCCACGTGGGGCCGCATCCCGGCGCTGGGATGCGGCCCCGCGCGTCCGAATCGTGGGACGTCGGCGACGGCCCGGCGGACCCGACCGTACGGTGACGCCCATGACACGCAGCATCAACCTGGCCGTGATCCCGGGCGACGGCATCGGGCCGGAGGTGGTGGGGGAGGCCCTCAAGGTCCTCGACGCCGCGCTGGCCGGCACCGACGCCAAGGTCGAGACGACGCCGTACGACCTCGGCGCGCACCGCTGGCACGCGACGGGAGAGGCGCTGCCCGACTCCGTGCTGGACGAATTGCGCGGGCACGACGCGATCCTGCTCGGCGCGGTGGGCGATCCCGACGTGCCGAGCGGCGTCCTGGAGCGCGGCCTGCTGCTACGGCTGCGGTTCGAACTCGACCACTATGTCAACCTGCGGCCCGCGCGGCTGTTCCCCGGCGTCGCGACGCCGTTGCGGGACCCCGGCGACGTGGACTTCGTCGTGGTGCGTGAGGGCACCGAGGGGCCGTACGTCGGCACCGGCGGAGGGGTCCGGGTCGGCACCCCGCACGAGATCGCCAACGAGGTCAGCGTGAACACCGCCTACGGCGTGGAGCGGGTCGTGCGCGACGCGTTCGCCCGGGCCGCCGCCCGGCCGCGGCGCAAGCTGACCTACGTGCACAAGCACAACGTGCTGGTCCACGCCGGGCACCTGTGGCGCCGCACCGTCGAGCGGGTCGCGGCGGAGCACCCCGACGTCGCCGTCGACTACCTGCACGTCGACGCGGCGACGATGTTCCTGGTCTCGGACCCCGCCCGGTTCGACGTGGTGGTCACCGACAACCTGTTCGGCGACATCCTCACCGACCTCGCGGCGGCGATCACTGGCGGCATCGGCCTCGCCGCCAGCGGCAACGTGAACGCCTCCCGGACGGCGCCGTCGATGTTCGAACCGGTCCACGGGTCTGCCCCGGACATCGCCGGGCAGGGCGTCGCGGACCCGACGGCGACCGTGCTGTCGGTGGCGCTGCTGCTCGACCACCTCGGCTTGGGCGAGGCCGCCGCGCGTGTGGAACAGGCGGTGGCCGCCGACCTCGCCTCCCGTGGCGTCGCGACCCGGCGCACTCACGAGGTAGGCGACGCCCTCGCCGCGCGGCTGCACGCCTGACCGCCCGGCCCGTCCGTCCCGCCCTCGGGCTCTTTCCACGCGCGCCTTTGCTCTGCGCACTGTGGGGAAGCACGGGGAGGAGCGACGGGCCGCGGGTGCGTTTACGGCCGGCCGCGACGGCGGTACCGTTCTGCTTGGACGTCCTAGTAACTCCCGGAGGAGAGAGATCATGACAACGGCATCGGCGCAGCGGCTGGAGTTCTCGACCACCCTGTCGGCGAACCCGGTACCCGCCCAGCGCCGCGCCGAGATCCTCTCCGACCCCGGGTTCGGGTCGTCGTTCACCGACCACATGGTCACCGTGTCCTGGACGCCGGAGGCGGGCTGGCACGGCGGCGGCCTGCGGCCGTACGCGCCGCTCTCGCTGGACCCCGCCGCGGCGGTGCTGCACTACGCGCAGGCGATCTTCGAGGGCCTGAAGGCGTACCGGCACGACGACGGCTCGATCTGGGCGTTCCGCCCGGATGCGAACGCCGCGCGGTTCACGCGCAGCGCGCACCGGATGGCCCTGCCCGCGTTCCCGGAGGAGTCGTTCGTCGACGCGATCGACCTGCTGGTCCGCACTGACGCCGAGTGGGTGCCCGCGGGTGCGGAGTCGAGCCTGTACCTGCGCCCGTTCATGTTCGCCTCGGAGGTGTTCCTCGGGGTGCGGCCGGCGAAGGAGGTCACGTTCAACCTCATCGCCTCGCCGGCCGGGGCGTACTTCTCGTCCGGTGTGAAGCCGGTGGACATCTGGCTGTCCACGGACTACACCCGCGCCGCCCCGGGCGGCACCGGCGCGGCCAAGTGCGCGGGCAACTACGCGGCGAGCCTGGTGGCGCAGCAGCAGGCGTTGGAGCACGGCTGCGCCCAGGTGTGCTTCCTCGACGCCGTGGAGCACAGGTGGGTGGAGGAGCTCGGCGGCATGAACCTCTACTTCGTGCGATCAGACGGATCGATCACGACGCCGGGCCTCACCGGGACGATCCTGGAGGGCATCACGCGCGAGTCGATCCTGACGCTCGCCGGTGACCTCGGCTACAAGGTCGAGGAGCGTCCGGTCTCGATCGACGAGTGGCGCGACGGTGTGACGTCTGGCGAGATCACCGAGGTCTTCGCGTGCGGCACGGCCGCCGTGGTGACGCCGCTCGGCCGGCTGGTGTGGGACGGCGGCGAGGTGTCGATGGGCACCGAGACCGGCGCTGTCACCAGCGAGATCCGCGCGGCGCTGCTCGACATCCAGTACGGCCGCAGCGAGGACAAGCACGGCTGGATGCACCGCATCCTCTGACCCACCGACCGCTGGTGCCAATCCACAACGCCGGACGCTGTGGATTGGCACC
>JBMCTR010000066.1:0-7384 GCA_048622955.1 Actinomycetota bacterium | reverse complement strand
CTAGCTCGCTCCTAGCTCTCCGCGAGCGGGTGGGCGTACGGCGACAGCAGCGCCTCCAGTTGCTTCTCGCGCTCCGGGGTGGCGACAAGCAGCAGTTCGTCGCGCGCCTCGAGCGGAAGGTCCGGCAGCGGGGTGTGGACGTGCTTGCCGCGGATCACCGACACCAGCGTGGTGTCCACCGGCCACGCGACGTCGCCGATGGCCATGCCGACCATGGGCGAGTCCTCCGGCAGCGTCAGCTCGACCAGGTTGGCGTCGCCCTGGCGGAAGGTGAACAGCCGTACCAGGTCGCCCACCGTCACCGCCTCCTCGACGAGCGCGCTCATGATCCGCGGGGTGGAGACCGAGACGTCGACGCCCCAGGCCTCGCTGAACAGCCACTCGTTCTTGGGATGGTTCACGCGGGCGACGACTCTGGGCACCCCGAACTCGGTCTTCGACAGCAGCGAGACCACGAGGTTGACCTTGTCGTCGCCGGTGGCGGCGATGGTGACGTTGCACCGCTCGAGGGCGGCCTCCTCGAGCATCGACAGCTCGCAGGCGTCGGCCAGCAGCCATTCCGCCTCGGGCACCGCCTCTGGCCTGATCGCGCGCGGCTCCCGGTCGATGAGCAGCACCTCGTGGCCGTTGGCGATGAGCTCGGTGGCAATCGATCGTCCGACGTTGCCCGCCCCGGCGATGGCTACCCGCATCAGACTTCCACCTCCGGCGGGTTCTCGAAGGCGTGCGCGACCTTGGACATGTTGTCCGCGTGCATGATCACGTGCACCAGGTCGCCCTCCTGGATGACGGTGTCGGGCTCGGGCAGCAGGCCGTCGCCGTCGCGGGTCAGGAACGCGACACGGGCGCCTGCCGCGTGCTCGAGTTCCGTGATCGGATGCCCGATCCACGCCTTGGCGGGGTGCACCTCCGACAGCCGCATCGTCCCCGACGGGTCGATCCATTCGGTCTCGGCTCCCTCCGGAAACAGCCGCCGGAGAATCTGGTCGGCCGTCCACCGCACCGTGGCGACGGTCGGGATGCCGAGCCGCTGGTACACCGCCGCCCGGCCGGGGTCGTAGATGCGGGCCACGACGGTCTCGACGCCGAAGACCTCTCTGGCCAGCCGGGCCGAGATGATGTTGGAGTTGTCCCCGCTGCTGACCGCGGCGAACGCGTCCGCCCGCTCGATGCCGGCCTCGAGGAGGATCTCGCGGTCGAAGCCCACGCCGGTCACGGTGGGACCTTCGAAGTCGGGCGGGAGGCGGCGGAACGCATCGGGGTTCTGGTCGATGACCGCCACGGTGCTGCCGCGGGACTCGAGGATGTGCGCCAGCGTCGAGCCGACCCGGCCACATCCCATGATGACGACGTACACGCCGGTCCTTTCCTCCATCTGCAACGACGGTACATCGGGTGGCTGCCCGACGTGACCCTCGCCCTACGCCATAGCATGCAGCATCGTGTCGCGTGTCGCTGAGCTGTCGAAGCGGATCCGGTCGCGGAGGACCGCGCCCGACCGTTCGCGGGAACCGCTGCCGCGCCAGAGGGCCGTGCCGGTCCTGTCGTCCGTGCCGCTGTCGGCGGTGGCGTACGCGACGCAGGAGATCCTCGTCGTCCTCACGCTCGGCGCGCTCGCGTACCTGTACCTGCTGCCGTGGGTCGCCGCGGCGGTCGTGGTGCTGGTTGCCGTTGTGGTGGCGTCGTACCGGCGCATCATCCACGCCTACCCCGGTGGTGGCGGCAGCTTCGCGGCGGCCGGCAACCTCGGGCCGTACGCCGGCGTGAGCGCGGGTGCCGCGATGCTGCTCGGAAACGTCCTCCTCGTCGCGGTCGCGGTGGCCGCCGCGGTCGACAACCTCGTCTCGGCGTTTCCGGCCCTGCACGACGCCCGCGTGCCGGTGGCGGCCGGCATCGTGGCCGCTCTCGCCGTGCTCAGCATGGTGACCTCCCGGCAGTACGGGGTGGTCGCGGCCGTTCCCGCGTACCTGTTCGTCGCCGCGATCGCGGCGCTCGTCGTCACCGGGCTGGGACAGGCCGCGTTCGGTGCCGCGCCGGTCGCGGAGAGCGCCGGGTTCGCGGTCCGGCCGGAGCTCGGCGACCTGTCCGCGGCGGCGCTGGTCGTGCTGGTGCTGCGAGCGTTCTCGGCAGGAGGTGTGTCCGCTGCCGGGACCGGGACGATCACGACGGCCGTCCCGACGTTCCGCAAGCGCAGGTCGGCGAGCGCGGCGGCCACACTGGCGGGGGCTGCGACGGTGTCGATGCTGCTGTTCGCGGGCGTCACCGCGCTCGCGGTCATCGCCGACGTGCGGTACGTGCGCGACCCGTGCGACCTGGCCGGCTTCGACTGCGGGGCGGATCCGCAGCGGACCGTGATCGCCCAGTTGGGGGCCGCCGTCTTCGGAGACGCGACCGCCGGATTCGTCGCTGTCCAGGTCGCCACCGTGCTGGTCCTGCTCGTCGCGGCCAGCACCGCGATCGCGGGTTTCGCCCCGTTCGCGTCCGTCCTGGCGGCGCGCGGCTACCTGGCCCGCCAGCTGCACCACCCCGGCGACCGGCAGGCGAGCAGGATAGCCGTCGCAGCGCTGGGACTGGCCGCGGCCGGCGCCGTCGCGGCGTTCGGCGCGTCGGTGACGGCTTTGATCCAGCTCTACCTGGTCGCGACGTTCCTGTCGTTCACCCTCGGGCAACTCGGCATGGTCCGGCACTGGTCGCGGGCGCTGGCCGAGCCGCCGCACGACCGGGAACGGCCCCGGGCGGCGGCGTCCCGGGCACTGGCCGCCGTCGGTGCCGTGCTGACCGCCGTCGTGGCCGTGACGGTCGCGGTGACGGGGTTCGCCGCCGGTGCCTGGGTCATGGTGGTGGCCGTGCCGTTGCTCGCGCTGCTGATGTGGGCGACGAAGCGGCACTACGACGCCGTGGCCGCCGAGCTGGCGGCGCCCGAGGACCGGGCCGCTGGAATGCTGCCCTCGCGGGTCCACGCCATCGTGCTGGTCTCCCGGGTGCACAAGCCGACGCTGCGGGCGCTCGCGTACGCCCGCACCAGCCGGCCCGACCTGCTGGAAGCAGTCACCGTGAGCGTCGACATGGCCGCCACCCGCGCGCTCACCGACGAGTGGGACCGCCGCGGGATCCCGGTGCCGCTGAAGGTGCTCGACGCGCCGCACCGGGAGATCACCGGACCGGTTCTCGAGTACGTGAAGAGCATCCGCCGGGCCAGCCCGCGCGACGTCGTCGTGGTCTACGTCCCCGAGTACGCCGTCGGTCGCTGGTGGGAGCGGCCGCTGCACAACCGCAGTGCGGTCCGCCTGAAGCGGCGGCTGCTGTTGACGCCCGGTGTGATGGTCACCACCGTGCCGTGGCAGTCCGAGTGGGCCCACCGGCGGCGGGGCAGCTGACGTCAGCATCCGGGCCGGTGCGCGCGCCGGCCGGGGCCGTGCGAGGCTGGGCGCCATGCAGCTCCGGATCTTCACCGAACCCCAGCAGGGCGCCACGTACGACGATCAGTTGCGGGTGGCGCAGCAGGCCGAGCGTCTCGGCTTCGACGGCTTCTTCCGCTCCGACCACTACATGCACATGGGCGAGCGGGTGGACGGGCTGCCCGGGCCGACCGACGCGTGGACGACGCTGGCTGGGCTGGCCAGGGAGACGTCCGGGATCCGCCTGGGGACGCTGGTCTCGCCGGTGACGTTCCGCCACCCCGGGGTGCTGGCGATCCAGGTCGCCCAGGTCGACCGGATGTCCGGCGGCCGCGTCCAGCTCGGCCTCGGCACCGGCTGGTACGAGGCGGAGCACCGCGCCTACGGCATCCCGTTCCCTCCGAACCGGTTCGACCTGCTCGAGGAGGCGCTGGAGGTCATCACCGGGCTGTGGCGCGCGCCGGTGGGGGAGCGGTTCACCTTCCACGGCGAGCACTACACGCTGGCCGACTCCCCGGCGCTGCCGAAACCGGCGCAGGCCGAGTTGCCGATCACGGTCGGCGGCCCCGGCCCGAGGCGGACGCCGGCCCTGGTCGCGAGGTTCGCCGCCGAGTACAACTGCTTCTACGCCCCGCCCGATGAGCTCGCGACGCGGTTCCGCCGGGTCCGCGAGGCGTGCGAGGCCATCGGGCGCGATCCCGGCGAGGTGGTGTACTCGGTGGCGTCGACGGTCTGCGTGGGCGCCGACGAGGCCGAGTTGGCCAGGCGCGCCGCGGCGATCGGGCAGGAGCCGGGAAGGCTGCGCGAGCGCGCGTTCGCGGGGACGCCGGCCGAGCTCGTCGAGCGGCTCCGGGAGATCGGCGAGCTCGGGGCGACACGCGCGTACCTGCAGGTCCTGGACCTGTCCGACCTCGAGCACCTGGAGCTGATCGCTTCGGAGGTCGGCCCGCACGTGTGACACGCGCTGGTGGGTGTGCTGCCGGCATGCTCGCATGTATCTTGAAGTCAAGGTAGTCTTGGTGGGTGAGGCCGCTCCGGCCGTGGCCGGGCCGGCGCACCGGGCGACGATGCACAGCACGTGAGCGGGAAGGACGTGACGCGCGTGGTCACGAGCACGGACAGCAGCATGGACAGCTTCGGCGCGAGGGGCACCCTTGAGGCCGGGGGAGCCAACCACGAGATCTTCCGGCTGTCCGCCGCCGGCGACGTCGGCCGGCTGCCGTACAGCCTGAAGATCCTGCTCGAGAACCTGCTGCGGAACGAGGACGGCGCGAACGTCACGGCCGACCACGTGCGCGCCCTCGTCGACTGGGATCCCGGCGCCAGGCCGAGCACGGAGATCCAGTTCACGCCCGCCCGCGTCGTCATGCAGGACTTCACGGGCGTCCCGGCCATCGTCGACCTCGCGACCATGCGGGAGGCAATGCGCGACCTGGGGGGCGACCCGTCCCGGATCAACCCGCTGAACCCGGCGGAGTTGGTGATCGACCACTCCGTGATCGCCGACGTGTTCGGCGCGCCCGACTCGTTCGCCCGGAACGTGGAGCTGGAGTACGAGCGGAACAAGGAGCGCTACCAGTTCCTGCGGTGGGGCCAGGGTTCCTTCGAGGACCTCAAGGTCGTCCCGCCGGGCACCGGTATCGTCCACCAGGTCAATCTCGAGTACCTCGCCCGGGTCGTCACGGCGCGCAACGGCATGGCCTACCCGGACACCTGCGTCGGCACCGACAGCCACACCCCGATGGTCAACGGGCTCGGCGTCGTCGGCTGGGGCGTCGGCGGCATCGAGGCCGAGGCCGCGATGCTCGGCCAGCCGATCAGCATGCTGATCCCGCAGGTCGTCGGCTTCAAGCTGCACGGCACGCTGCCGGAGGGCGCCACCGCCACCGATCTCGTGCTCACCATCACCGAACTGCTGCGGCGGCACGGCGTGGTCGGCAAGTTCGTGGAGTTCTACGGCCCCGGCGTGGCGTCCGTCCCGCTGGCCAACCGGGCGACGATCGGCAACATGAGCCCGGAGTACGGCTCGACCGTCGCGATCTTCCCGATCGACGAGGAGACCGTGCGCTACCTGCGGCTGACCGGCCGGGACGAGGAGCAGGTCGCGCTGGTGGAGGCCTACGCGAAGGAGCAGGGCCTCTGGCACGACCCGGCGACGGAGCCGTCCTACAGCGAGCACCTCGAACTGGACCTGTCGACGGTCGTCCCGTCCATCGCCGGGCCGAAGCGGCCGCAGGACCGGGTGGCGGTGACCGACGCCAAGCCCGCGTTCCGCACCGCGCTGCGGGAGTACGTCGGCGGCGGCGAGCACGTGCCGCACACCGACATCGACGAGGCCGTGGAGGAGACGTTCCCCGCCAGCGACCCGGCGGCCGTCCACGTCGGCAACGGCGCCGAGCAGCCGCGGGTGCACAGCGCCGCGACCGGAGCGACCGGCCGGCCGTCCTCGCCGGTGCGGGTGACCCTCGACGACGGGACCGAGTGCGAGATCGACCACGGCGCGGTCGTCATCGCGGCCATCACCAGTTGCACGAACACGTCCAACCCGAGCGTGATGGTCGGCGCCGCGCTGCTCGCGAAGAAGGCCGTGGAGCGGGGGCTGACCCGCAAGCCGTGGGTCAAGACGACCCTGGCGCCCGGCTCGAAGGTGGTCATGGACTACTACGACCGGGCCGGGCTCACGCCGTACCTGGAGAAGCTGGGCTTCTACCTGGTGGGCTACGGCTGCACCACCTGCATCGGCAACTCCGGGCCGCTGACCGACGAGCTCTCGGCGGCGGTCCAGGAGCACGGCCTGTCGGTGGTGTCCGTGCTGTCCGGCAACCGGAACTTCGAGGGCCGGATCAACCCGGACGTGAAGATGAACTACCTGGCCTCGCCGCCGCTGGTCGTGGCGTACGCGCTGGCCGGCAGCATGGACGTGGACATCACCCGCGAGCCGCTCGGCACCGACCCGTCCGGCCGGCCGGTGTACCTGAGCGAGATCTGGCCCACGCCGCAGGAGATCCAGGAGGTCGTCGCGTCCGCGCTCGCCAGCGAGATGTTCACGCGGGAGTACGCGAGCGTGTTCGCCGGAGACGAGACGTGGCGGTCGCTGCCCACCCCGGAGGGCGACATCTTCGAGTGGGACCCCGAGTCGACGTACGTCCGCAAGCCGCCGTACTTCGACGGCATGACGCGCGAACCGCAGCCGGTGACCGACATCTCCGGCGCCCGGGTGCTGGCGAAGCTCGGGGACTCGGTCACCACGGACCACATCAGCCCGGCCGGGGCCATCAAGCTCGACTCGCCGGCGGGGGAGTACCTGACCTCCCACGGGGTGCGCCGGCGCGAGTTCAACTCCTACGGCTCCCGCCGCGGCAACCACGAGGTGATGATCCGCGGAACGTTCGCCAACATCCGGCTGCGCAACCACCTCGCCCCCGGGACCGAGGGCGGGTTCACCCGCGACTTCACGCAGGCCACCTCGTCGCCCGCCGACGCGCCGGTGACGACGATCTACGACGCGTCCGTCGCGTACGCGGAGGCCGGCGTGCCGCTGGTGGTGCTCGCGGGGGAGGAGTACGGCTCCGGGTCCTCGCGCGACTGGGCGGCCAAGGGGACCATGCTGCTGGGCGTGCGGGCCGTGATCGCGCAGTCGTACGAGCGGATCCACCGGTCGAACCTGATCGGGATGGGCGTGCTGCCGCTGCAGTTCCCGGAGGGGGAGAGCGCCGAGTCGCTCGGGCTGACCGGCGAGGAGACGTTCGACATCGCCGGGGTGGCCGCGCTGAACGAGGGGCCGACCCCGAGGACGGTGCGGGTGACGGCCACCCGTCCGGACGGCTCGACGGCGGAGTTCGACGCGGCCGTTCGCATCGACACGCCCGGCGAGGCGGAGTACTACCGCCACGGCGGGATCATGCAGTACGTGCTGCGCCAACTCCTGTGACTCGCGCCCGGGGTTGACCACGTGGAGTGGGTTGGCCGGCGCCGCGGCAGGCGTG
>JBMCTR010000065.1:0-7409 GCA_048622955.1 Actinomycetota bacterium | reverse complement strand
TACATGCGCTCGCCGATCTGGCGGTTCGTGAGCCCTTCGCCGATCAACTCGAGGATGCGGCGCTCCTGCTCGGACAGCGCCTCCAACGGGTCCTTCCGGCTCGCCTGTGTGCGCAGCCGATCCAGCATCCGGGCGGTGCTGCGCGGGTCGAGCAGCGACTGCCCGCCGGCCACGGTACGAATGGCGCCGACCAGGTCGGTGCCGTGGATCTGCTTGAGCACGTACCCGGCGGCGCCGGCCATGACCGCGTCGAAGAGGGCGTCGTCGTCGGCGAACGACGTCAGCATGAGGCACGCGACCTCAGGCATCTTCGACCGGATGTCGCGGCAGACGGACACGCCGTCGCCGTCCGGAAGGCGGACGTCGAGCACGGCAACGTCCGGACGCAGCGCCGGGATCCGCGCGAGCGCCTGCTCGGCCGTGCTCGCCTCGCCGACCACTGAGAGGTCCGCCTCGGCCTCCAACAAGGCGGCGATGCCGCGCCGGACCACCTCATGATCGTCGAGCAGGAAGACTTGGGTGGGTGCCTGTTGGTCGTCGGTCACACCCATGACAGTACTTGGTCCGGCGGCCGTCGCGCGAGACCGCGAAGGGCCGGAGGACCGCGACGAGCAGGACCAACGCCCCTTCCAAGAGCGCTCCGCAACTGGCGTGATGAGGGTATGAAGCGACTTGATGTTCGTGATGTCATGACGACCGACGTGATCACGGTCCAGCGGGACGCGCCGTTCAAGGAGGTCGCCCGGCTGCTGGACGAGCACAGCGTGAGCGCCTTGCCGGTCCTGGACGCGGACGGCCGGCTGGTCGGCATCGTGTCGGAGGCAGACCTGCTGCCGAAGGAGTACCGCGACCGGCCCGGCCGGCTGGCCCGGCTCATGCACCGGCACGAGCTCGTCAAGGCCGAAGGAGACGTGGCCGGCGATCTGATGAGCTCGCCCGCGGTGACCATCGGGCCGGACTCGTCCCTTGCCGACGCGGCGAAGCTGATGATGCACGAGCGGGTCAAGCGGCTGCCCGTGGTGTCGGACAGCGGGGATCTGATCGGCATCGTCAGCCGGGCCGACCTCGTCGAGGCGTTCCTGCGCCCGGACGAGGCCATCGCACGGGAGATCGACCACGAGATCACCTCCCGGGTGCTGCTCACCGAGCCGGGCAGCACCGTGGACGTGACGGTGGACGACGGCGTGGTGACCCTCCGCGGTCACCTTGACCGGTCCACCAGCGTGGAGATCGCGGAGAAGCTGGCGCGGTCCGTCGATGGCGTGATCGGCGTGAAGAACGAGCTCCACTTCCGGTGGGACGACTCCAAGCTGGCCCGGTAGCGTCGCGTCCGGTTCGATCACGTTCGGCAGGCGTGGCCACGCCGCAACAGGCGTGCAGCCATGCCGCGGCAGGGGCGCGCCTGCTGAACGTGATCAACCGTCCGGGACAGGCGGGCTACTGGCGGGACGATTCCGCGGCGGCCAGGTAGTCGACGCAGCCGCCGATGGTGGTGAGCTTGGGGTAGGCGTCCTCGTCGATGCGGTGGCCGGAGCGCTCGCTGAGCTGCGTGACGAGGTTCTCGAAGTCGAGCGAATCGAGCTCGAGGTCATCGCGGAGCGACGTGTCGGGCGCCAAGGAGTCGAAGTCGACGTCCGGAGCGACCTGCCGCAGCGCGTCGCGCATCACGGTGCGTGCCTCGTCGTGTGTCATGGCTGGACCTCACAGATTCTCGGGATTGCTCAGGGTGCGGCTCATCGCCTCGAGGAACCGGGCGCCGGTGGCGCCGTCGGTGGCGCGGTGGTCGCCCGACAGCGTGATGGCGGCGACGGAGCGGACGCCGAGCAGGCCGTTCACCGCCCACGGCCGCTCGACGATCCTGCCGACGCCGACGATCGCCACCTGAGGTGGGTAGATGACGCCGTACACCAGCTCCACGCCGAGATCGCCGAGGTTGGTGACGGTGATGGTGGCTCCGGACATCTCGGAGCCGCGCAGCCGCCCGGCCTTCGCCCGTGTCGCGAGATCCCGCATCCGGGAGCCGAGTGCGGCCGTGTCCAGCGTCTCGGCGTCGGCGATCGCGGGCGTGATCAGCCCGCCACCCCGCAACGAGACCGGGACCCCGAGGTTGACGGCGGGTCCGGGCTCGAAGTGGTCGTCCTTCCAGAAGCCGTTCAGCCGGGGGACCGCATCCGCCGCATCCGCCGTGGCCTTCAGGAACACTGTCGCGGGGAGGATGCGCTCGCTCACCGGAAGCTCGCGGTTGCGCTCCCGCAGCCACGCCAGCATGTCGGTGACGTCAACGGTGGTCCGCAGGTAGTAGTGCGGGATCTCCCGCTTGGAGCGTGCCATCAGCCGTGCCGTCGTCTGGCGGGCCGCCTCCGCGCGGCGGGCGGTGGCGTCCGCTTCCTCTGCCACCTTCGCTTCCTCCGCTGCCTCCGGTCTCCCGGCGGGAGCCTCCTCGGCAGGTGGTTGCTCCGGCTGCTCTGCGGCGGCCGCGGCCCGCACGTCGTCCGCCCGGATGGCGCCGCCCCGCCCGGAGCCGCGCACCGTGGCGAGGTCGACGCCGAGCTGCTCGGCCAGCTTCCGGGCGTACGGCGAGATCCGGACGCCGGGCGGCGGAGCGGGTGGTGGCGGGCTCGGCGGGGGACTCGGTTCGGGACTCGGCCGGCTGGCGGCTCGGCGGACGTCCTCGCGGGTGATCTTTCCCCGGCGGCCGGTGGGCTGCACGGTGGCGAGGTCGACGCCGAGCTCGGCGGCCAGCTTGCGGATCAACGGACCCGCAGGGGGGACGGCAGGCGGGCCAGCCTCCGCTGCCTCCGGGCCAGCCGTCGGGCCTGCTTCTGCGCCGGCTTCCGGGCCCGTCCCGGGCGCCGCAGGTGCTTCGGCGGACGGTGCCTCGGCCGGCGCGGCCTCCGTGGTGAGCCTGGCCAACGGCTCGCCCACCGGGACGGTGGTGCCCGGTTCGACCAGCAGCCGGTCCACCACGCCGTCGCGGAAGCATTCCACCTCCATGGTGGCCTTGGCGGTCTCGACGACGGCGACGATGTCCCCCTTGTCGACCTTGTCACCGGGACGAACGAGCCACTCGACGAGCTTGCCCTCGTCCATGTCGGCACCCAGCGAGGGCATGGTGAACTCGTACGCCTCAGCCGGCATCGCCGATCACTCTCCGGACGGCCTTGACGACGTCCTCCTGCTGCGGCAGCGCGGCGTCCTCGAGGTGCTTGGGGTAGGGCATGGGCACCTCGGCGGAGCAGACCCGCTCGACCGGGGCGTCGAGGTCGAAGAAGGCCTGCTCGGTGAGCCTGGCGCTGATCTCTGCCGAGAGGCTGCCGGTGCGCCATCCCTCGTCGACCACGACCGCCCGATGCGTACGGGTGACCGACTCGAGCAGCGTCTCGTCGTCCAGGGGGCGCAGCGTGCGCAGGTCGATCACCTCGACGTCCACCCCGCCGTCCGAGAGCTCGTCGGCGGCGGACAGCGACGTGCCGAGCGTCCCGCCGTAGGCGATGACGGTGGCGTCGCTTCCGCGGCGGCGGACGGCCGCCCGGTCGATGTCGACCTCCCGCACCGAGTCGTCGAGCGTGCCCTTCATGGGGTAGAGCACGCCGGGCTCGAAGATGAGCACCGGGTCGGGGTCGGCCAGCGCGCTCCAGAGCATGCCGCGGGCGTCCTCGAGCGTGGCGGGGACGACGATCCGCAGGCCCGGGATGTGGGTGTACCAGCCCTCCAGGCTGTGCGAGTGCTGGGCGGCGAGCTGCCGTCCTGCACCGGTGGTGCTCCGGATCACCAGCGGGACGTTGAGCTGGCCGCCCGACATGTGCAGCAGCGTGGCGGCGTTGTTCACGATCTGGTCGAGCGCCAGCATGCTGAAGTTGACCGTCATGATCTCGACGATCGGCCGCATGCCCCCGATCGCCGCGCCGATGCCGGCGCCGACGAACGCCGACTCCGACAGCGGCGTGTCGCGGATGCGCTCCGGGCCGAACTCCTCGAGCAGGCCGAGGCTGACGGCGAAGCAGCCGCCGTACCGTCCGACGTCCTCTCCCATCAGGAACACCCGGTCGTCGCGGATCAGCGCGTCGCGGATGGCGGCCCGCATCGCCTCGCGGTAGGTGGTTTCGACGGCAGTCATGACCGCTCCGAGTAGACGAATCTGGTCAAGTCCTCGACCGGCTCCCACGGAGCGGCCTCGGCCGACTCGATGGCGTGCGCGATCTCGTCGTCCACCTGCTGCTCGATGGCCTCGAGATCCCCGTCACCGAGATCACCGTCCGCGCGCATCCGCGCCACGAGCAGGTCGATCGGGTCGCGCTTCTTCCATTCCTCGATCTCCGCCTTGTCGCGGTAGCGGTCCGGGTCGTACATCGAGTGGGCGCGGTACCGGTAGGTCCGGAACTCCAGGAACACGGGGCCGCCACCGGCACGGATGGTCTCGACCGCACGGTGCGCCGCGCGCTCGATCGCCAGCACGTCCATGCCGTCGACCGGCCAGGCCGGCATGCCGTACGACGCGGCCCGCAGCGCGAGGTCGGTCACCGCGTGGCTGCGCGGCAGCGCGGTGCCCATCGCGTACTGGTTGTTCTCGCACGCGAACAGCACGGGCAACTGCCACAGTGCCGCCAGGTTCATCGACTCGTGGAACTCGCCTTCCGCGGCCGCGCCGTCGCCGAAGAAGCACGCCGTGACCCGGTTCCTGCCGCGCATCGCGTCCGCGAGCCCGAGCCCGAGGGCGAGTGGAAGGCCGCCGCCGACGATCGCGTTTCCGCCGTAGAGTTGGTGGGACGCGTCGAACAGGTGCATGGACCCGCCGCGCCCGCGGCTGCAGCCGGTGGACTTGCCGTACATCTCGGCCATCACGGCATCCATCGGGACGCCGCGCGTGAGCGCGTGCCCGTGCTCGCGGTAGGTCGACACGACCGGATCGTCGGGTTGCAGCGCGCCGATGGCTCCGACGGCCACCGCTTCCTCACCGACGTAGAGGTGGAGGAACCCTCGGATCTTGGTGGCGGAGTACAACTCGGCGCACTTGTTCTCGAAGTGGCGGATCCGCAGCATCTGGTGGAGCAACTCGCGCCGGTGCTTCGTCCGGTCCTGGTCGGTGTCCGTGCCGGGCTCGCTCATCACATGCGCTCCAGGGTCGAGGTGTCGCCCTCGGGCAGGCCGAGCTCACGTGCCTTGAGCAGCCGGCGCATCACCTTTCCGCTGCGGGTATGGGGCAGGTGCTGGTCGAACTCGATCTCCCTCGGTGCGACGCTGCCGAGCCGGCGGCGGCCGAAGGCCTGCAGGTCCAGCCGGATCTCCTCGCCGGGCTCCCACCCCGGCTTGAGCGTCACGAAGGCCTTGACGATCGCACCGACGACCGGGTCGGGCTTGCCGATCACCCCGGCCTCGGCGACGGCCTCGTGCTCCATCAGGGCGCTCTCGACCTCGAACGGGCCCACCAGGTGGCCGGCGGTCTTGATCACGTCGTCCGCGCGCCCGACGAACCAGTAGTAGCCGTCGGAGTCCCGCCGGGCGAGGTCGCCGGTGAGGTACCAGCCATCGGCGAAGCACTTCGCGTACCGCTCCTCCTCGTTGAGGTAGCCGCGGAACATCGACGGCCAGCCCGGCCGCAGCGCAAGCTCACCGGTCACGTCCGGCTCGGTGATCTCCTCGACCTTGCCGTCGTCGCCGACCATGGCCCTGCCGTCCTCGCCCTGGACGAGCAGCCCGGCCTCGATGCCGGGCATCGGAAGCCCCATCGACCCCGGGCGGACGTCGGTGGCGGCGTAGTTGCTGATCATGATCGCGCCGGTCTCCGTTTGCCACCAGTTGTCGTGGATCGCCAGGCCGTACGTCTTCTGGCCCCACACCACGACCTCGGGGTTCAACGGCTCGCCGACGCTGGCGATGAACCGCACGCTGGACAGGTCGTACTTCCGTGCCAGGTCCGCGCCCGGCCGCATGAGCATGCGCAGCGCGGTCGGCGCCGTGTACCAGACAGTGACGCGCTGCTCCTGGAGCAACTGGTACCAGGCGCGGGCATCGAACTCTCCAGCGTCGACGATGGTCGTGCAGCCGTGGGTGAGCGGCGCGATGATGCCGTAGGACGTCCCGGTCACCCAGCCCGGGTCGGCCGTGCACCAGAAGACGTCGTCGGGATGCAGGTCGAGCGCGAACGCCGAGGTGGCGTGGTGCGCGACGACCGCCTCGTGGACGTGCACGGCGCCCTTGGGCGTGCCCGTCGTGCCGCTGGTGAAGTGCAGCAGCGCCATGTCGTCCGGATCGGTTCCAGGGATCGTGAACGCATCGTCGGAGCGAGCCAGCGCAGCGTGCAGGTCCATGGTGCCGGGCTCGTCGGCATCGCCGACGAGGAGCACGTGCCGGAGGCTCGGCAGCTCGTCCCGCACCGGGGCGACCTTGCGCCGGTACTGCTCGGGGGTCGTGACGAGCACCGTCCCCTCGCCCAGCGCCAGCCGCTGCCGCACCGGCTCGGGCCCGAACGCGGGGAACAGCGGTGAGAACACGCTGGTGTTCTTGAGCGTGCCCAGGGCGGCGACGTACAACTCGGGCACTCGGCCGAGGAGCGAGAACACCCTGTCCGAGCGCCCCACGCCGAGCTCGCGCAACACGTTGGCGAACCGGTTGGTCTGCGCCTTCAGGTCGCGGTAGCTGAGCTCGCTGATCTCACCGTTGCGGGCTCGGAAGCGTAGCGCCACCTTGTCCGCCGCCGGGCCGTCAGCGTGCCGGTCGACCGCCTCGTGGGCGATGTTGAGCCCGCGCCCGTTCGGCAGGCCGTCCAGCTGGTTGCGGGCCGCCTCCCAGGTGAACTCCTCTCGGGCTTGCGCGTAGTCCCGCAAGTTCGGCGCCACACGCGGGGCCGGTGCCTTCCGGATCGGTTCCCATTCCATCTCGGCCTCCTGGGAGGTGAACTCCACTTTCACCATTCGTCCGGGACCCGGCCGGTGGGTAGAGACCAAGGTCCCGCCCGGGCAGGCCTGGTGGCTCTCCGTCCACCCGCGCCGGCTGCGGGCCGGCGATTTGGGCAGAAGGTCCGGTGATCGGGACCGTTCGGCCCTACGGCGTCGGTCCGAGCCGTCGAATCCTGGGACACGAGACCGGAAGACCCGTGAGTCTGGGGATGCGATGGCGTTATCGGACCTGCTGCAACGGCTCCGGCCGACCGGGGCGCCCGGCCCGGCCGGCCCGGTGGCCGTCCCGGCGGAGGACGAGGACGCGGCCGCAGCGGAACTCGCTCCGGTCTTCGAGGCGCTTGCCCCCGTCCTCGACGAGTGCGAGGAGATCCGTTCGACGGCCGGCAGGGAGGCCGAGGACGAGATCGCGCGCAGCCACCGGGACGCCGACCGCCTGGTCGCAGAGGCGTCGGAACGGTCGTCCGCGGAGCGTGCAGCCGCGGCGACGAAGGTCCGCCGCTCGGGCGACGC
>JBMCTR010000064.1:0-7424 GCA_048622955.1 Actinomycetota bacterium | reverse complement strand
GCTTCGTCAAGGAGGCGATCGCCGCGCGCGGGCTCGAGACGGTCGTCGTCGACTTCGGCGTGCTCGGCGAGCCGGCGTTCCGTCCCGACGTCACCCGTGCTGAGGTCGTCGACGCCGCCGGCGGCGATCTCGGCCGCCTCGGCTCCGGCGAGCACAAGGACGAGGCGATGAAGACCATGGCGGACGGGCTCGCCGTGGTGGTCCGGCGGCTGTACGACGAGGGGCGTCTCGACGGCATCGTCGGCATGGGCGGCAGCGGCGGGACGTCGATCGCCACCGCGGCCATGCGCACGTTGCCGGTGGGCGTTCCCAAGCTGATGGTGTCGACGGTCGGCGGCGGCGATGTCGGCCCGTACGCCGGCACGAGGGACATCACCTTCATGCCGTCGGTCGTCGACGTGGCAGGGTTCAACCCCGTCAGCCGGCGTATCTACGCGAATGCCGCGGCCGCGATCGCCGGCATGGTCTCCGCCGAGCCGCCCGCCACGGGCGAGGCCAAGCCGCTCGTCGGCGCATCGATGTTCGGCAACACCACCCAGGCGGTCGACCGGGCCCGCGCGCGGCTCGAGGACCGCGGCTACGAGGTCCTCGTCTTCCACGCGACGGGGACGGGCGGGCGCACCATGGAGGACCTCGTCAACGACGGCTACTTCGAGGGGATCTTCGACATCACGACGACCGAACTGGCCGACGAGGTGTGCGGCGGCGTGATGCGCGCGGGCCCCGAGCGCGGCCGCGCGGCGCCGAGTGCCGGCCTTCCCGTGGTGTTCGCCCCGGGCTGCGTCGACATGGCCAACTTCGGTGGGATCGACACGGTGCCGGAGCGGTACCGCGACCGCACCCTCTACGAGTGGAACCCCAACGTCACCCTGCTGCGTACCAACCGCGCCGAGAACGCCGAGATCGGCGCCATGCTGGCCAACGCCGCGAACGCGGCGACGGGCCCGGTGGCGATGCTGCTCCCGCTGCGCGGGGTGTCGCAGCTCGACAGCCCGGGCGGCGCGTTCTGGGATCCCGAGGCCGACGCCTCCTGCTACGACGCGATCCGCTCCAACCTCGCGCCTTCGGTCACGCTCATCGAGCTGGACTGCAACATCAACGACGACGAGTTCGCCGACCGGGCCGTTGACGAGCTCATCGCCATGATCGACGAAGGGAAGTGAGCACGATGACCTACGCGCGCGCGGACGTCTTCGCGCGCCTGAATGCCCAGGCGGACGCCGGCAAGCCCGTCGTCGGGTGCGGCGCAGGCACCGGCATCTCAGCGAAGTTCGCGGAGGCCGGCGGCGCCGATCTCATCATCATCTACAACTCCGGCCGCTACCGCATGGCCGGGCGCGGCTCGCTGGCGGGCCTGCTCGCCTACGGGGACGCGAACGCAGTCGTCGAGGAGATGGCCGCGGAGGTGCTGCCCGTGGTGCGCGAGGTGCCGGTGCTGGCGGGTGTGAACGGGACCGATCCGTTCCGCCAGATGCCGGTCTTCCTGCGGCATCTGAAGGACCTTGGATTCTCCGGCGTTCAGAACTTCCCGACGGTCGGTCTGATCGACGGGTCGTTCCGGGCGAACCTCGAGGCGACCGGCATGGGGTACGACAAAGAGATCGAGATGATCAGAGCCGCCCATGAGCTGGACCTGTTCACCGCGCCGTACGTGTTCGACGCCGAACAGGCCACGGCGATGGTCGAGGCCGGCGCCGACATGCTCGTGGCACACGTCGGCCTGACCACGGCGGGAAGCATCGGCGCAGCTGTGGCCCTGACCCTGGACGAGGCGGTCGACCGGGTACGCGCCATCGCCGAGGCCGGGTGGAAGGCGCGGGGCGACGCCCTGGTGATCTGCCACGGCGGGCCGTTCGACGAGCCCGATGCGGTCGGCGAGGGGCTTGCCAAGCTGCCCGGAGTCGCCGGCTTCTTCGGCGCCTCCAGCATCGAACGGCTGCCCACGGAGCGGGCGATACGCGGCCAGGTGGAGAGCTTCAAGGCGCTCGCCCTGGCGCGCCAGGCCGGCGGGTGACTGTCCGCGTAGCTTCCTCACCGCGGGACCATGATCCGGAGGTTCGGTCACCGGGGGACCATGATGCGGACGGCGGACGGCAGGACCGTCCAGGCTCGCCGGGACGCCGGGTCGAGGAGCTCGCCGTCCGCGTTGACCGGCGCCGGCTCGCCCGCGACGACGACATGCCGGCCGCGTGCGCTCACCACGTCGTCGCGCCGGTCGTGACGGCCGAGCGCCAGCCACGCCCCGAAGGCCAGCCGCGCCATAGGCCCGGTCGACATGGCGACGACGACGTCGACCATGCCGTCGTCCGGTTCCGCCGCCGGGCCGAGCGGGGTGCCCCCTCCGATCGTCCCGCCGTTGGTCAGCCCGACCATGAGGACGCGGTCCCTGCCCTCCGCGAGCACGTTGCCGTCAACGGTGACCTGCAACCGCCATCCCCGCGCGCGCAGGCCGGCGAGCAGGGCGCCGACGGCGTAGGACAGCCGGCCGAGGGTGCTCTTCAGTTCGGTGGCCTCGCGCGCCGCCTCGGCACCCACCCCAAGGTGAACGGCGTTGACCACGACCCCTCCGCGGTCATCGACGAGCAGGTCGAGCCGGCGTTCGGTCCCCTCGAGCACGGAGTGTGCCGCCGCCTGGGGGTCCAGCGGGATCCCCAGAGTGCGCGCCAGGTCGTTGCCCGTGCCCATCGGGACCAGCCCGACCACCCGGGAGTCGAGCCCGCCGGTCTCGTGCAGCACGGCCACGAGCGAGTGGACTGAGCCATCGCCGCCGAGGACGACCGGGTGCCGGTGGGGATGCTGCTCCAGCGCCGCCCGCAGGTCGTCGAGGCTGGCGGTCTTCGCTATCTCAACATCGGCCCCCGCGCGCAGCACCGCGAGCGCCGCGGTCTCGGCCTCGCTCTCGGTGGCGCCGGCGTGCGCACTGATGATGGCGAGCAGCGCGTCCATGGCATCCCGGTGGGTGAGCTTCGGCCGACCACGAGCGTCTCACAGCCGCCGATCACGCAAAAGCCGTTCGACACGCCGCGGCCACGCGGTGGACCCGCCGCCTCACTGCTTGCTGACGACGCGCTCCGGCTCGCCCGGCTTCCAGATCGTGATGTCCAGGCGGCCTTCGCGGACCTCCACGGCCGACGCGCCGACGATGTCGGCCACATAGAAGTGGTCGAACTGCTCTTCTCGCAGGTCGAAGCCAGTCTCCTCGAACAGGTCCGTGGCCCACCGCTGCTGCAGGTCCGTGTCCCTGACGTCGTCGACGACGCCCCACAGCTTCGCGTCGCCGTCGCTCACCTCGGTGTCGACGGTGGCGGTGTGCAGGCAGAAGCGCGGGTCGCGCTCGAGATCCCGGAACTTGGTGGTGCCGGGCATGCCGACGAGCCATAGCCGGCCTTCGAAGATCCGCGGCTCCATCGGACTGATCCGCGGGAACCCGTCCGAGCGCAGGGTCGCGAGCATGCACAGGTTGCCGGCGGCGGCGTGGCGACGGCTGAAGATGGTGGCGATCCGCGGCGCGCTCTCGGCGAACTCACTCCATGTGGTCATTGCCATGACGCTACGGCAGGCCGCCGACAGTGGCGTCGCGCACGATCGGCGGCGGACAGTCGCTGATCGCCGACCCGTCTGCCCCGGCTTCGGGCCCGGCCAGTGCGGGCGTGAAGAACTACAGGAAGATCACAGCGCCCGGCCGGTATAAATCGGCTCAGAACAGACATATCTCTGTCGTTGGAAACGATCTTCCTGTAGTTCTTCACGGTCCGTCGTGGAGGCCGCAGCAGCGGCCGGCGCAGACACCGAGGCCACGCCCGCTCCCGCCCACCGTGAGGAAGCAGAGCTGATGGATTGGAGGTGCTGACGGGCCAGGCGCGAACTCCCGTCCGGCCGCGGTCACCACCGGTAGTCGAGGAACTTCCCGTCGAACGTCACCACGACCCGGTCGCCCTCGGGATCGGGGCGCCGCGCGAAGTCGACCCGGAAGTTGATCGCGCTCATGATGCCGTCGCCGAACTCCTCGTGCAGCAGTTCCTTGAGCGCCGGACCGTAGAGCGACAACGCCTCCACGAAGCGGTAGATGGTCGGGTCGGCCAACCGGCTCTGCTCGATGCCGCGGGTGGGCTGGGCCGCCAGGCTTTCGGCCACCGCCTCGTCCAGCCCGAGCAGCTCGCACACCGCGTCCGCCTGCTGCCGGGACAGCGGGTGTTGCCCGAGCAGTGCCGCGGTGGTCCAGACCAGCGGCGTGCCGAGCTGCTCGGCGATGCGGGACCAGGACAGCCCGCGGCGGGTCTTGGCGGCGACGACGAGATCGGCGGCACGGGCCCTGCTCAGGATCGGTTCCATGGGTCCCCTCGGAGCGGCGCGACGATCGGACGCCCGCGGATTCCCGCGGGCCGGCGCGCTAAACGAGCGACTAAGCCGCCCACGGCGGCTACTCGTCGACCGTCTGGAGGATCTTCGTCAGCCGTTCGGCGGCGCCCATCACCGCGGGAGCGTGCGTACGTCCGGGCTGGCGGGTCAGCCGCTCGATCGGGCCCGACACGGACACCGCAGCGATCACCTGGCCGCTGGACGAGCGCACGGGCGCGGACACCGAGGCCACTCCCTGCTCCCGCTCGCCGACGCTCTGCGCCCAGCCCCGGCGCCGCACGGCAGCGAGCATGGTGGCGGTGAACTTGGCCCCCTGCAGGCCGCGGTGCATCCGCTCGGGCTCCTCCCACGCCAGCAGGATCTGCGCGGCGGAGCCGGCCAGCATGGTCAGTGTCGCGCCCACCGGGATCGTGTCGCGCAGCCCGGACGGCCGCTCGGCCGCGGCGACGCAGATGCGCCGGTCGCCCTGCCGCCGGAACAGCTGGCTGCTCTCGCCGGTCAGGTCACGGAGCCGGGCGAGCACCGGGCCGGCGGCCGCCAGCAGCCGGTCCTCACCGGCGGCCGAGGCGAGCTCGGTCAGCCGCGGGCCGAGCACGAAGCGCCCGTGCATGTCGCGGGAGACCAGGCGGTGGTGCTCGAGCGCGACGGCCAGCCGGTGCGCGGTCGGACGGGCGAGGCCCGTCGATGTGACAAGGTTGGCGAGCGTCGCGGGGCCGGCTTCGAGGGCCGAGAGCACCAGGGCGGCCTTGTCAAGCACGCCGACACCGCTAGACTTGTCCATGTTGCGATACTGCCATCTCACCATCTGAGATCGCAACTCGCGCAAGCCAGGAAGCTGTGAGGAACATAGCTTGTCCCGTGCCGTGACGCACCAGTGCAAGGAGGCATCCGCCGATGGGCATGACGCTGCCCGAGAAGGTCTGGGACACGCACGTCGTGCGCAGCGCGGAGGGTGAGCCGGACCTGCTCTATGTCGACCTTCACCTGGTGCACGAGGTGACAAGCCCGCAGGCGTTCGAGGGGCTGCGGCTGCACGGCCGGTCCGTCCGGCGGCCGGACCTCACCCTGGCCACCGAGGACCACAACGTGCCCACGGTGGGTCTCGAACTGCCCATCGCCGATCCGGTGTCGCGGACCCAGGTCGACATGCTTCGCCGCAACTGCGAGGAGTTCGGCATCCGGCTGTTCCCGATGGGGGATCTCGAGCAGGGCATCGTCCACATCATCGGGCCGCAACTCGGCCTGACGCAGCCGGGCATGACGATCGTCTGCGGCGACTCCCACACCTCGACGCACGGCGCGTTCGGCGCCCTTGCGTTCGGCATCGGCACCAGCGAGGTGGAGCACGTGCTCGCGACGCAGACGCTGCCGATGCGCCCGTTCAAGACGATGGCGATCACGGTGGACGGCGAGCTGAGGCCGGGCGTCACGGCGAAGGACGTCATCCTGGCGGTGATCGCGCGGATCGGCACGGGGGGCGGCCAGGGCCACGTCCTCGAGTACCGCGGCTCGGCGATCGAGGCGCTGTCCATGGAGGCCCGGATGACGATCTGCAACATGTCGATCGAGGCCGGGGCCCGCGCCGGGATGGTCGCGCCGGACGAGACGACGTTCGGATACCTCAAGGACCGGCAGTACGCGCCGCAGGGCGCGGACTGGGACGCCGCGCTGGAGGAGTGGCGCGCGCTGCGCACGGACGAGGACGCTGCGTTCGACCACGAGGTGGTGCTGCGGGCCGAGGAGATCGAGCCGCACGTCACCTGGGGCACCAACCCCGGGCAGGGCATGCCGCTGTCGGGCGCGGTTCCCGACCCCGCGTCGTTCGCCGACGCCGGGCAGCGCACCGCCGCCGAGAAGGCCTTGGACTACATGGCTCTCACGCCGGGGACGCCGCTGCGCTCGATCGCCGTGGACACCGTCTTCCTCGGCTCGTGCACCAACGGCCGGATCGAGGACCTGCGCATGGCGGCGTCCGTGCTGCGCGGGCACAAGGTCGCCGACGGCGTGCGGATGCTCGTCGTGCCGGGGTCGATGCGGGTCCGGGAGCAGGCGGAGGCCGAGGGGCTGCACGAGGTCTTCCTCGAGGCGGGCGCCGAGTGGCGGGCGGCCGGCTGCTCGATGTGCCTGGGCATGAACCCCGACAAGCTGTCGCCGGGGCAGCGCAGCGCGTCGACGTCGAACCGGAACTTCGAGGGCCGGCAGGGCAAGGGCGGCCGGACCCACCTGGTGTCGCCGCTGGTCGCGGCGGCCACGGCCGTGACCGGGCGGCTGTCCTCGCCGGAGGATCTGGCCGAGCGCGAGAGGGTGTGATCGGCGATGGAGAAGTTCACGGTACACACCGGCGTCGGCGTCCCGCTGCGGCGGGACAACGTCGACACCGACCAGATCATCCCCGCGGTGTACCTCAAGCGGGTGAGCCGCACCGGGTTCGAGGACGGCCTGTTCTCCGCCTGGCGGTCCGACCCGGGCTTCGTGCTGAACCGCCCGGAGTACGCGCAGGGGTCGGTCCTCGTCGCGGGCTCCGACTTCGGGACCGGCTCCTCGCGCGAGCACGCGGTGTGGGCGCTGAAGGACTACGGCTTCCGCGCGGTGCTCTCGCCGCGGTTCGGCGACATCTTCAGCGGCAACGCCGGCAAGCAGGGGCTACTGACCGGTCAGGTGGCCTACGGGGACATCGAGCGGCTGTGGGAGGAACTCGAGCGCGCGCCCGGCTCCGAGGTGACGGTGGACCTGGAGGAGCGGCAGGTGCGCTGCGCGGACGTCGTCGCCCCGATGCAGGTCGACGACTACACCCGGTGGCGGCTGATGGAGGGCCTCGACGACATCGACCTGACGCTGCGCCACGTGGACCTGATCGAGGCGTTCGAGGCGCGGAGGCCGGCGCGGCTGCCGGGCGTGTAGCGGGGCGGCGTCAGAGCAGCGCCGCCACGGCCTTGGTCCGCGGCCCGACTCCGAGCCGCAGGGCGTCCCAGAGGTCGACGTCCGTGTCGACGTCGCGCCGCAGCGTCGGGACGTTCGGAACGTCGAGCTCGACCGCGCCGCTCGCGCGGTGCGCGGCCCGCGAC
>JBMCTR010000063.1:0-7464 GCA_048622955.1 Actinomycetota bacterium | reverse complement strand
GCCACCACGATCAGCGTGATGACCTGCTCCTGGGTGGAGCCGTTCGCGATCTCCACACCGCTGATGATCAAGGTGGCGACCCACAACGCGACCGCGTTGACGGCAAGACGGATGATCAGCGAGAACACGGGGAGGAGCCTAGCGCCTCGCTCGGACCAGCGGTACGGACGGTCTACCTTGCCGGTGCGGTGACGGCCTACGCTGGCCGTCATGTCGAAGACTCCGCGCCTGCGGCGTGCCCTGGACGGCCTCCCGTCGTACAAGCCCGGCCGCCGGCCGCCGGCCGCACCCACCGGGGCGGGACCCGTGTTCAAGCTGTCGTCCAACGAGAACCCGTATCCGCCGTTGCCGGGCGTGCTGGAGGCCGTCGTCACGGCTGCCGGCTCGCTGAACCGCTACCCGGACCTGTTCGCCTCGGACCTCGTGGACGCGATCGCCGAGCGCTTCGACGTCCCCGCGGCGCACGTGGCGACCGGAACCGGCAGCGTCGGCGTGCTCCAGCAGGCTGTGCAGGCCACGGCGGCCGAAGGTGACGAGGTCGTGTACGCGTGGCGGTCATTCGAGGCGTACCCCATCGTGGTCGGCATCTCCGGTGCCACGTCGGTACGGGTGCCGCTGGACAGCGAGGCGCGGCACGACCTGCCGGCGATGGCGGCCGCGGTGACCGACCGCACGCGCCTCGTCCTCGTCTGCTCGCCGAACAACCCGACGGGCCCGGTGGTGCACGCCGACGAACTGCGGGCATTCCTGGACCGGATACCGCCGGACGTCCTCGTCGTGCTGGACGAGGCGTACCGGGAGTTCGTCCGCGACCCGGCAGTGGCGGACGGGCTCGACATCTACCGGGACTACGGCAACGTGTGCCTGCTGCGGACGTTCTCCAAGGCCTACGGGCTCGCCGGCCTGCGGGTCGGGTTCGCGATCGCCCATGAGGACGTGGCCGATGCGCTGCGTAAGACAGCGGTGCCCTTCGGGGTGTCCGGCGTCGCTCAGCAGGCCGCCATCGAGTCGCTGCGGCATGAGGACGAGTTGGCCGAGCGCGTCGAGCGGCTGGTCGCGGAGCGCACGCGGGTGTGGTCCGCACTGGTCGACCAGGGTTGGGACGTGCCCGTGACCGAGGCGAACTTCGTCTGGCTGGCACTCGGCGAGCAGGCGGAGGCGTTCGCGGCCGCGTGCGAGGAGGCCGGGCTCATCGTCCGGGCCTTCCGCGGCGACGGATGCAGGGTTACAGTAGCTGAACGCGAGGCGAACGACCGGCTGCTGAAGGCCGCGGACGCCTGGAGGAAGCGGAGTGGAAGCGGTTGAGGGCTGACCGAGCTCTCGGCCAAGGGGGGTGCAACGGGGCGCCACCCGTGAGGGCCGGCTGGCACCATTGCTGCGTAAATCACCCAATATGGGGACTAGCGCAAGCATGACACCTCGTAGTGAAATGATGTCATGGGAGAACGTCAAGCGCAGGATAAGAACCTGTCCCAGAGCGCGGACGACCCTCCGTCGTCGGCGATAGGCGAGCGGATCCAGGCGAGACGGCTCGAGCTCGGCCTCACTCAGGCCGAGGTCGCGGCCGGCATGCTCTCTCCCAGTTACCTCTCTCTTGTCGAAAGTGGACGCCGGCACCCTGCGCCCGCCGCGCTGAAGCACATCGCCGAGCGGCTGGCGGTCGATGCCGACTTTCTGCGCGACGGAATCGACGCGGAAGTACGCCATCGAGCCCGGCTCGCGCTCGGGCACGCGGAGTTGTCGTTGCGCCGCGGCGACGCGGAGGACGCCTACCAGCGCTTCCACACACTCGATCGCGACCCGGGGCTGTCCGAGGAGCAGCACCGGCAGGTGCGGATGGGACGTGCCCGCGCCGCCGAGCGCCTGGGCAACCTTGATGAAGCGCTTTCTCTGCTCGGGGAACTGGCCGAGGAGGCGCGTAAGGAGCCCGACGTGCATCCGTGGCTGGACGTGTCGGAGGCGCTGAGCCACTGCTATCAGCGGGCCGGAGATCTCGACCTGGCGATCCGGACGGGCGAGGAGGCCATGCGGACCGCCGCCGACCTGGGGCTGAAGGGCTCCGACGAGTACGTACGGCTCGGCTGCACGGTGCTGTCCGCGTACTACGAGCGCGGCGACCTCGCCCGCGCCACGATGCTCGCGAGCGAACTGGTCGCCGGCGCCGACGAAGCCGGGGCGCCGCACACCCGGGGGACCGCGTACTGGAACGCCGCGATCGTCGCGGAGTCGCGGGGACGCCTCGGCGAAGCGCTGTCCCTGGTCGAGCGGGCGCAGGCGTTGTTCGGCGAGAGCGACGACCGGCGGAACCTGGCCCGGCTGCGAGTCGGCTACGCGTGGTTGCTGCTGCAGCAGTCGCCGCCCGAGGCGGCCCGCGCGCTCGAGTTGCTGGACGACGTCCGTACCGAGATCACGGTGTACGGCGGTGCCGTCGACCTCGGCTACTGCGACACCGAGCGGGCCCGGGCGCTGCTGTTCCTCGACCGCATCGGCGAGGCGAAAGCCGTCGTCGAGGCCTCGCTGATCAGCCTTGGTGCCCAGCCGCGCATCGAGACGGCCCGCGCGCGGCTGTTGCTCGGCCGCATCCTGCGCGAGCAGGGCAGGACAGCCGACTGCCTGGAGCAGTGCGCGACCGCGGCCGGCATCCTGGAGGCCCTCGGACCGTCCAGGCAGGTCGCGTCCGCGTGGCGGGAGCTCGGGGACCTGTACCGGCAGCTGGGCCGGGTGGATGATGCGATGGCCGCGTACGACCAGGCGTTCCGCGCCATGCGGGTGGCGCCGTTGACCGGCATCGCGCCGGTCACGACAAGCCTGATCCCCGCCGACGTCACAACCGCGGTGGACGGCGCGGACGCCACCATGGTCGGGTCGCCGCAGCGTCGCCAGGTCAGCATTTGACGGCGGGACGGTCACGTCACACGGACGCGGGCGATCTGCCGTGACTGGGCGACCAGGTCACCGGCCGAGTCGTACACCTCCGCCTCCTCGTCGAACCATTTGTCCCGGACCAGTCGGCCGCGCAGGTGCACCGTCAGCCAACCGGCCGTCGGCAGCGCGCGCGTGAGCAACGACAGCTCGACGGTCGGCGCCCAGCCGAGCCGGCCGAGGCCGAAGACCGTCGGCGGCAGCGCGTCCACGGCGAGGGCCAGGACGAGCGGGTCGGGCTTCGTGCCGTCGGCGAGTCGGAGATGGCCGCGCATCGCCAGCGAGCCGGCCGGATGACCGGAGAACCACCCCAGCGACTGCGGGTCCAGCCGGAGGTCGACGTGCTCGAGCATGCCGACGTGCGTGCCGTCCGGCAGGTCGATGACGGCGGGGACGCACTCGTCAAGTGGGGCGACCGGCTCGGGGGTCGGGCCGCTCCATTCCGGTACCGAGCGCGGGTCGAGTTCGGCCGTCGTCGAGGTGGCGTGCACCAGCGGCAGCCCGTCCTGCTCGAGCGTGGCGTGCAGCGTGGCGGTCGTGCGGCCGACGCGCAGCGTCTGGACCGTGATGAGCGCGGCTCCCGCGCGCGGGCGGTCGAGGTAGTGCGCGCTGGTCGCGATCGGGTGCGGCTGCGTGGACTCAGCCAGCATGGCGCGCGTGGCGAGGGCCAGCAGGTATCCGCCGTTGGGCACGTCCCCGACCGACCACCCGCCGTCGATCACGGCGCCGTACCTGCCCTCCTCCAGCTTCCGGATCGACGTGGCGTCGCTGAAGTCACCCACGGGCGACGACCCTAGCACCGGCGATCTTGGACGAGTTGTTCGATGTACCCAAGGCGGCTGTGACCCGGTTTGTACCGCGCAGGGTGCCGGCCTCCGGCAGAAATGGGTACCGTTGAACATCAACGGTCCCGGTGCCCAACGTGCGGTCCGTCCACCCACGACAGGCCGTCCGTCGGGCGGGAAGGCGTAGCGCGACGGCTACCGGCGGCGACCCCGCAGGAGCCGACAACGTGAAGGAGACGTGATGACCGTCGAAGCACCCCAGACGGCGGCCGGGCCGCCCGCAGCAGCGGAGTATCCGCTGGTCCAGTTGCTCACCCCCGAAGGCGAGCGGGTCTCCGACGAGGAGTACGACCCGCTGGTCGCCGACGTCACCGACGAGGATCTGCGCGGCTGCTACCGCGACATGGTGATGGCGCGACGCGTCGACACCGAAGCGGTGGCGCTGCAGCGGCACGGCGAGCTCGGGCTGTGGGCCTCGCTGCTCGGGCAGGAGGCGACTCAGGTCGGCTCGGGGCGGGCGCTGCGCCCGCAGGACCACGTGTTCCCGACCTACCGCGAGCACGGCGTCGCCTGGTGCCGCGGTGTGGACCCCGCACAGCTGCTGGGCCTGTTCCGCGGCGTCGACCAGGGCTCCTGGAACCCGCGGGAGAACAACTTCCACCTGTACACGATCGTCGTGGGCGCCCAGACCCTGCACGCCACCGGCTATGCCATGGGCGTGCAGCGCGACGGCGCGGTGGGCACGGGTGATCCGGACCGCGACACCGCCGTCGTCGCCTACTTCGGCGACGGTGCGACCAGCCAGGGCGACGTCAACGAGTCGTTCATCTGGGCGAGCGTGTTCAACGCTCCGGTGGTGTTCATCTGCCAGAACAACCAGTGGGCGATCTCGGAGCCGCTGGAACGGCAGACCAGGGTGCCGTTGTACAAGCGGGCCGTCGGGTTCGGCTTCCCGGGCGTCCGGGTGGACGGCAACGACGTGCTCGCCTGCCTCGCGGTGACGCGCGGGGCGCTGCAGCACGCCCGGGACGGCGAGGGCCCAACGATGATCGAGGCGTTCACCTACCGGATGGGTGCGCACACCACCACCGACGACCCCACCCGGTACCGCTCCCCGTCGGAGTTGGAGCACTGGAAGCTCAAGGATCCCATCGAGCGGGTCAAGGCGTACCTGACCCGCGCCGGCGCCGCGGACCAGCAGTTCTTCGACGAGGTGGACTCGGAGGCCGAGGAACTGGCCGAGCACCTGCGGACGACGTGCCGCTCGCTGCCCGACCCGCATCCGACGTCGATCTTCGAGCACGTCTACGCCGAGCCCACCCCGGCTCTCGTGGCGCAGCGCGACGGCATGGCGGCGTACCTCGACTCGTTCGTCGAGGAGGGTGCGCGATGACCAACCAGCTTCCGCTCGGCAAGGCGATCAACGTCGGCCTCCGGCGCGCCATGGAGGCCAACGACAAGGTGCTGGTGATGGGCGAGGACGTCGGCAAGCTCGGCGGCGTCTTCCGGGTGACGGACGGGCTGCAGAAGGACTTCGGCGAGGACAGGGTCATCGACACCCCGCTGGCCGAGTCCGGGATCGTCGGCACGGCGGTCGGGCTGGCCCTGCGCGGCTACCGCCCGGTCTGCGAGATCCAGTTCGACGGGTTCGTGTTCCCTGCGTTCGACCAGATCGTGGCACAGGTCGCCAAGATGCGGTTCCGGTCCGGCGGTCTGCTCGCCGTCCCCATCGTCATTCGCATCCCGTTCGGCGGCGGTATCGGAGCGGTGGAGCACCACGGCGAGAGCCCGGAGGGGTACTTCGTGCACACGCCCGGGCTGAAGGTGGTGTCGTGCTCGAACCCGCTGGACGCCTACTGGATGATCCAGCAGGCGATCGAGTTGGACGACCCGGTGCTGTTCTTCGAGCCGAAGCGCCGGTACTGGGAGAAGGCCGAGGTCGACACCGACGGCTCGCCGGACCTTCCGCTGTCGGCGGCGCGCGTGGTGCTCGAGGGGTCGGATGCCACAGTGGTGGCGTACGGCCCGATGGCCAAGACGTGCCTGGACGCCGCGACGGCGGCGGCCGAGGAGGGCCGCAGCCTCGAGGTGATCGACCTGCGGTCGCTGTCCCCGTTGGACCTGCCCACCGTGTACGAGTCGGTCCGCAAGACCGGCCGCTGCGTGGTCGTGCACGAGGCACAGCGGACGCTGGGCATCGGCGCCGAGATCGCGGCCAGCGTGACCGAGGAGTGCTTCTACTCGCTGGAGGCCCCGGTCGTGCGCGTCACCGGCTACGACACGCCGTATCCGCCGGCCCGCGTCGAGGACGACTACCTGCCCGACCTGGACCGCGTGCTCGACGGCGTGGACCGCGCGCTGGCGTACTGAGGGGGCTGATCCGGCTGATGAGTGAGATCTTCAACCTCCCGGACGTGGGTGAGGGCCTGACCGAGGCGGAGATCGTCTCGTGGAAGGTCAAGCCGGGCGACTCGGTCCGGGTCAACGACGTGATCGTGGAGATCGAGACGGCGAAGTCGCTGGTCGAGTTGCCGTGCCCGTACGCCGGTGTCGTCGAGCGGTTGCTCGTCGACGAGGGCGCCACGGTCGAGGTCGGCACGCCGATCATCGAGGTGGAGACAGCAGCCGGCGGGGGCGCGCCCGCAGGTGAAAGCGGCGGGGCCGCGGCGGCCGCGGGTGAGGACCTGGTTCCCACGCCGGAGCCCCGTCCCGAGGAGACGGGCGGCGAAGAACCGGCCGAGGACCGGCAGGCGGTGCTGGTGGGCTACGGCCCACGGTCGACGTCGGCCAAGCGCCGTCCCCGCAAGACGACGCACGCCCCCGCGCGCGGTGCCGGTGCTCCTCCCACTCGCGTTGATCACGGGCGAAACATGGCAACGGAGGCCCGGACGGCGGAGATCCCCCATGATCAACGCGAAAGCGGGCGTGAGCGGGCGCGCGTGCTGGCCAAGCCGCCGGTGCGCAAGCTAGCCAAGGACCTCGGGGTCGACCTGACGACCGTCGAACCGTCCGGTCCCGGAGGCACGGTGACGCGGGAGGACGTGCACGCGGCCGCCGCCGCACCACCCCCCGATCATGCAAAAGCCGTTCGACACGCCGCAGACGGTTGGGACGGGCTGCCGCGCGAGGAGCGGATCCCGATCCGGTCGGTGCGCAAGACCACGGCCGCCAACGTCGTGAAGTCCGCGTTCACCGCCCCGCACGTGACCGAGTTCGTCACCGTGGACGCCACGCGGACCGTCCGGCTGGTCGACCGGCTCCGGGAGTCCCGCGAGTTCCGGGACGTGAGGCTCTCGCCGATGGCCGTGGTGGCGCGTGCCATGTGCGTGGCCGTGCGCCGCACGCCTGAGGTCAACGCCCAGTGGGATGACGACGCGGGCGAGATCGTGCTGCGGCGCTACGTCAACCTCGGCATTGCCGCCGCCACGCCGCGCGGGCTCGTCGTCCCGAACATCAAGGACGCGGACCGGCTGTCGCTGCACGACCTGGCCGTGGCGATCAACGAGTTGGCGGAGACCGCGCGCGAGGGCAAGACGCCGCCCGACGACATGACCGGCGGGACGATCTCGATCACGAACGTCGGCGTGTTCGGGGTCGACACCGGCACGCCGATCCTGCCCCCCGGCGAGGCGGCGATCATCGCGTTCGGTGCGGTCAAGCAGCAGCCGTGGGTGCACAAGGGCAAGGTGAAGCCGCGCTGGGTGACGACGCTCGGGCTGTCGTTCGACCACCGGCTGGTCGACGGCGAGCAGGGCTC
>JBMCTR010000062.1:0-7517 GCA_048622955.1 Actinomycetota bacterium | reverse complement strand
GGCGACGGCCGCCGACAGCGCACCCGGGGCCGTGGCCAGCCGCTCCCCGACCAGGATCACCGAGCCGGGTTCGCGCACCGCTTCGGAGGCGTCGTCACCCACCAGGGCCGTGGCCTCCGTCCCGGGCACGGTGCTGATCAGCCGGCCGGACAGCTTCCGCAGCCCCATGCTGGCGAACGGCGCCACGGAGGCGACCCGGGCGCCGTGCTTGCGGACGGCCTTGCGCAGCCGCAGGAAGATCGTCGGTGCCTCCTCCTCGGCCTCGAGACCGGCCAGCAGCACCGCCGGGGCCTTCTCCAGGTCGGAATACGTGACGCCCCGCCCCGCGCCGGCCACGGTCGCGAGGAACTCGGCCTCCTCGGCCGAGTGCGGCCGGGCCCGGAAGTCGATGTCGTTGGTGTCGAGCGCCAGCCGGGCGAACTTGGCGTACGCGTAGGCGTCCTCGACGGTCAGCCTGCCTCCGGTGAGCACGCCGACGCCGTTGCCGTCTCGGGCGCGGCGCAACCCCTCCGCGGCGAGCTCCAGCGCCTCCGGCCACGACGCCGTGACCAGCTCGCCGGTGTCCTCGTCCCTCACGAGCGGGCGGGTCAGCCGGTCGTCGAGCCGGGCGTACCGGAAGGCGAACCGGTCCTTGTCGGAGATCCACTCCTCGTTGACCTGCGGGTCGTCGCCGGCCATCCGCCGCATGACGACGCCGCGCCGGTGGTCGACCCGGATGGCCGCGCCGCCGGAGTCGTGCTCGGCGATCGACGGAACCGAGACCAGGTCGAACGGCCGCGACCGGAACCGGTACGCGGCGCTGGTCAGCGCGCCGACCGGGCAGATCTGGATGGTGTTGCCGGAGAAGTAGCTCTCGAACGGCTCGGACTCGTAGATCCCCACCTGCTGCAGCGCGCCGCGCTCGAGCATCTCGATGAACGGGTCGCCGGCGATCTCGTCGGAGAAGCGCGTGCAGCGGGCGCACAGGATGCACCGTTCCCGGTCGAGCAGGATCTGGCTGGAGATGGAGATCGGCTTCGGGAAGGTCCGCTTCCTGCCCTCGTACCGGGACTCGGGCCGCCCGTTGGACATCGCCTGGTTCTGCAGCGGGCACTCGCCGCCCTTGTCACAGACGGGGCAGTCCAGCGGGTGGTTGATCAGCAGGAACTCCATGATGCCCTGCTGCGCCTTGTCCGCGACCGGCGAGGTCAGCTGGCTCCTGACCACCATGCCGGGCGCCACCGGCATGGTGCAGGAGGCCTGCGGCTTGGGCATCGAGCGGCCGCGGCCGTCGTCGATGACCTCGACCAGGCACTGCCGGCACGCCCCTACCGGGTCGAGCAGCGGGTGGTCGCAGAACCGCGGGATCTGGATGCCGAGCAACTCGGCCGCCCGGATCACCAGGGTGCCTTCCGGCACGCTGACCTCGAAGCCGTCGATCGTCAGCGTGACCAGCTTCTCCTGCTGCAGTTCGCCGGCGTCCCGCGCCGGCTCGGTGACCGTCATATGGTCGCACTCACCTCGGTTGTCGCGAACAGGGTCGAGGCGGCCGGGTCGAACGGGCAGCCGCCGTACTCGAAGTGGGCCAGGTACTCGTCGCGGAAGTACTGCAGCGACGAGGTGATCGGTGCCACCCCGCCGTCGGCGAGGGCGCAGAACGACCGGCCGGCGATGTTATCGGACAGGTCGAGCAGCTTCTCGAGGTCGGCTGCGGTGCCGTCGCCGTTCTCCAGCCGGTGGAAGATCTGGACCAGCCACCAGAACCCCTCCCGGCACGGGGTGCACTTGCCGCAGGACTCGTGCTTGTAGAACTCCTGCCACCGCGACACCGCCCGCACCACGCACGTCGTGTCGTCGAAGATCTGCAGCGCCTTGGTGCCCAGCATGCTGCCCGCCTCGGCGACGCCCTCGTAGTCCAGCGGGACGTCGAGGTGCTCGGCCGTCAGCAGCGGCGTGGACGATCCGCCGGGCGTCCAGAACTTCAACTCGCGGCCGCCGCGCACTCCGCCGGCCATGTCGAGCAACTCGCGCAGCGTGATGCCGAGCGGCGCCTCGTACTGCCCGGGATGGGTGACGTGGCCGCTCAGCGAGTACAGCGTGAACCCCGGCGACTTCTCCGAGCCCATCGAGCGGAACCAGTCCACGCCGCGCGCCACGATCGACGGGACGGAGGCGATCGTCTCGACGTTGTTGATGACCGTCGGCGACGCGTACAGGCCGGCGACCGCGGGGAACGGCGGCCGCAGCCGCGGCTGGCCGCGCAGCCCCTCCAGCGAGTCGAGCAGCGCCGTCTCCTCGCCGCAGATGTACGCGCCCGCGCCGGCGTGCACGATCACCTCCAGGTCGTACCCCGACCCCAGGATGTCCGTGCCGACGTAGCCGGCCTCGTAGGCCTCCGCCACGGCGTGCTGCAGCCGCCGGACGACCTGCAACACCTCGCCGCGGACGTAGATGAACGCGACGTTGGCGCCGATCGCGTAGGACGAGATGATCGCCCCCTCGACGAGCGCGTGCGGCGAGGCCATCATGAGCGGGATGTCCTTGCAGGTGCCCGGCTCCGACTCGTCCGCGTTCACGACCAGGTAGGCCGGCTTCGGACTGTCCTTGGGGACGAAACCCCACTTCATCCCCGCCGGGAATCCCGCGCCGCCACGGCCGCGGAGCCCGGCGTCCTTGACCATCTTCACGATGTCGCCGGGCTCCCGCTGCAGCGCGACGCGCAGCCCTCGGTAGCCGCCGTATCTCTCGTAGCAGGCACGGGTGAAGCTGTCCGCCTCGTGCCAGTGCTCGGACAGGACAGGCGTCAGGGTGGTCAACGGTCACTCTCCTCTTCCGCGGCCTCGACGGCGGGCAACCCGCCCTCCGGCGCGCGCCAGCCGCGTTTGTGAGCCAGCACCAGCCCGGCCAGTGTCGCCGGCCCCGCCTGCGGGCCCTCCGGGGCCCGGCCGTCGGGAAAGCCCGCGAGCACCCGTTCCGCCTCGCGCCAGGTGCAGATCTTCGGCCCGCGCGTCGAGTGGACCTCCTCGCCGGCACGCAGCCGCGCCACCAGGTCGCGGATCGACTCCGGCGTCTGGTTGTCCATGAACTCCCAGTTGACCATCACGACGGGGGCGAAATCGCAGGCGGCATTGCACTCGACCCGTTCGATGGAGACCGTGCCGTCGTCCGTGGTCTCGTCGTGCCCGATGCCGAGCTCCGCGGTCAGCTCGGACCAGAGGACGTCCCCGCCCATGATCGCGCAGAGCGTGTTGGTGCACACGCCGACGTTGTACTCGCCCACCGGCCGGCGCTTGTACATCGTGTAGAACGTGGCGACCCCGGCGACCTCCGTGCCGGTGAGCCCGAGCTCCTCCGCGCACATCTCGATGCCCTCGGGGGTCACGTAGCCCTCGTACGACTGCACCAGGTGCAGCATCGGCAGCAGCGCCGAGCGCGGGCTCGGGTACCGGGCGATGATCTCGCGCATCTCGGCCCGCGCGGTCTCGCCGAGCCTGCTCGCGCCCTCGGCCGCGCCCCGCTCGGGCGCCTCGCCGCTCACCGGTCGACACCTCCCATCACGGGGTCGATGCTCGCCACTGCCACGATCACGTCGGCCACCATCCCTCCTTCGCACATGGCGGCCACCGCCTGCAGGTTGTTGAACGACGGGTCCCGCAGGTGGACCCGCCAGGGCCGGGTGCCGCCGTCGGAGACGACGTGCGCCCCGAGCTCGCCGCGCGGACTCTCCACGGCCTGGTAGACCTGGCCCGGGGGCACCCGGAAGCCCTCGGTGACCAGCTTGAAGTGGTGGATCAGCCCTTCCATCGACTCGCCCATGATGCGGCGGATGTGGTCCAGCGAGTTGCCCAGGCCGTCGCTGCCGAGCGCGAGCTGGGCGGGCCAGGCGATCTTCTTGTCGGCCACCATCACCGGCCCGGGCTCGAGCCGGTCCAGGCACTGCTCGACGATCTTCAGCGACTCGTACATCTCGTCGATCCGGATCAGGTACCGCCCGTACGCGTCGCAGGTGTCGCGGGTGGGCACCTCGAACTCGTAGGTGTCATAGCCGCAGTACGGCTGCGCCTTGCGCTGGTCGTACGGCAGGCCGGCCGAGCGCATGACCGGACCGCTGATGCCAAGCGCGGTGCAGCCGGTCAGGTCGAGGTAGCCGACGCCCTCGGTCCGCCCCTTGAAGATCGGGTTCTCGTTGAGCAGCTTCTCGTACGTGGGGAGGTACTTGCGCATCCACCGGATGTACTCCCGCACGCTCTCCACGGCGCCCGGCGGCAGGTCCTGCGCGACACCGCCGGGGCGGAAGTACCCGTGGTTCATCCGCAGGCCGGTGATCAACTCGAACACGTCGAGCGTGCGCTCCCGCTCGCGGAAGCCCTGCGTCATGACCGTCAGCGCGCCGATCTCCATGCCGCCGGTCGCGATCGCCACCAGGTGCGAGGAGATCCGGTTGAGCTCCATCAGCATCACGCGGATGACGTTCGCCCGCTCCGGGATCTGGTCCTCGATGCCCAGCAGCCGCTCGACCCCGAGCACGTACGCCGCCTCGTTGAAGAACGGCGACAGGTAGTCCGCGCGGGTCAGGAACGTGACGCCCTGGGTCCAGGTGCGGTACTCGCAGTTCTTCTCGATGCCGGTGTGCAGGTAGCCCACCCCGGCGCGGGCGTTGACGACGGTCTCGCCGTCCAGTTCGAGGATCAGCCGGAGCACGCCGTGCGTCGACGGGTGCTGCGGGCCCATGTTGACCACGACCCGCTCCTCGCCGGCCACGGCCGCGTCCACGACCTCGTCCCAGTCCTCGCCGGTCACAGTGAAGACGGTGCCCTCGGTGGTCTCGCGGGAGCCGGCGTACGGGTCCTCGCCGGGCCCGTGCCCGGTCGCCGCGGTGAACGTGACGTCGTCGGTCATCAGTTGTAGGCCCTCCGCTCATCGGGCGGCGGGATGGTCGCTCCCTTGTACTCGACCGGCACGCCGCCGAGGGGGTAGTCCTTGCGCTGTGGGAAGCCCACCCAGTCGTCCGGCATCTCGATCCGGGTCAGCGCGGGGTGGCCGTCGAAGATTATCCCGAAGAAGTCGTAGGTCTCGCGCTCGTGCCAGTTGTTGGCCGGGTAAAGCTCCACGATCGACGGGATGTGGGGGTCCTCCTCGGGGCAGGTGACCTCGACCCGGACGCGCCGCCCGTGCGTGATCGACAGGAACGGGTAGACCGCGTGCAGCTCGCGCCCCGTCTCGTCGGGGTAGTGCACGCCGCTGACGCCCATGCACATCTCGTAGCGCAGCGCGGGGTCGTCGCGCAGCGCCCGCGCGACCTCCACCAGGTGCTCGCGGCGCACGAAGAACGTCAACTCGCCGCGGTCGACCACCACCTTCTCGACCGCCGCGCCGAAACTCGGCAGCGCCGCTCCGAGCGCATCGCCCACCGCGTCGAACTCGGGGCCCCACGGCCGCGGGGTCGAGCCGTGCCGCATCGGGCTCGTGTCGCGCACGACGAGGCGGCCGTACCCCGAGGTGTCACCGGTGCCGGTCACGCCGAACATGCCGCGCCGCCTCGGGTGCTCCGGCGGCAGGCCGGCCGCCTCCTCCGGCACCTCCGACGGCAGGTCCCCTGCGCCGGCCGCGGTCGTCTCGGCGCTGCTCGGCTCCCGCCGCTCGTCCCCGGACGGCGCCGCCGACGGTTCCTCCTCGCCGGCCGGCGCACCGGCCTGCGGCTCCTTCTCCGGAGCGCGGTCTTCGCTCGTCATCGAACGGTGCTCGCCTTTCCGCTCATCGCAACAGGCCTTTCATCTCGTGCGTCGGGACGGCGGTGAGCGCGGCCTGCTCGGCCTCCTCCTCGGCCTGCTCGCGGTGCTCGCCCAGCGGGCTGGTCCGCACCTTCTCGTGCAGCTTGAGGATGGCGTCTATCAGCATCTCCGGCCGCGGCGGGCAGCCGGGCAGGTACACGTCCACCGGCACCACGTGGTCGACACCCTGGACGATGGCGTAGTTGTTGAACATGCCGCCGGTGCTGGCGCACACCCCCATCGACAGCACCCACTTCGGCTCGGACATCTGGTCGTAGATCTGGCGCAGCACCGGGGCCATCTTCTGGCTCACCCGGCCCGCCACGATCATCAGGTCCGCCTGCCGCGGGGAGGCGCGGAAGACCTCCATGCCGAACCGGGCCGTGTCGTGCCGGGGGCCGCCGACAGCCATCATCTCGATGGCGCAGCACGCCAGCCCGAAGGTCGCCGGCCACATCGAGCTCTTGCGCGCCCAGCCGGCGAACTTCTCGATCGAGGTCAGCAGGATCCCTGCCGGTAGCTTCTCTTCGATACCCATGGTCACGCTCGCCTTTTGCCCATATCGCTTTAGTCCCACTCCAATCCGCCGCGCCGCCATTCGTACACGAACGGCACGGTGATCAAGACGAGGAACGTCACCATCGCGACGAACCCGAACAGGCCGAGGTGGTCGAACCGTACGGCCCACGGGTAGAGAAAGATGATCTCGATGTCGAAGATGATGAACGTCATCGCGGTGAGGTAATACTTGACCGGAAACCGCCCACCGCCCGGCGGCTCCGGCGTCGGCTCGATGCCGCACTCGTACGGGTCCTGCTTCGCCCGGTTGAACCGCCGCGGCCCGACCAGCCTCGACGTCGCGAGTGTCACCACGGCGAACACCGCGGCGAGGGCGAACATCCCGATGATCGGTACGTACGGGTTCACGCGGCCACCTCCATCACGCCGCCGGGGCCAGTCTGGTCAGAGCGTTGATCAGCCGGTCGTACACGTCGCCGCCCCGCCGGTCGGTGAGGTTGGCGAGCAACTTGAGCACGAACCGCATCAGCGACGGGTGCGGCAGCCCGTGCCGGGTGCACAGCTTCATGATCCGCTGCTCGCTGATCAGCTTGACGAAGATCCTGCCGAGCGTGAAGTACCCGCCGTGCTCCTGCTTGAGGGTGGCCGGATACCGCTGAAGCACGGCCTCCCGATCGGAGTCGGTCGGGCGCGCGAACGCGTCGGCGATCACCGACGCCGCCAGGCTCGCCGCCTCCATCGCGTAGTCGATCCCCTCGCCGTTGAACGGGTTGACCATGCCGCCGGCGTCGCCGACGAGCAGCAACCCGTTGGTGTAGTGCGGCTGCCGGTTGAACGCCATGGGCAGCGCCGCGCCGCGGATCGGGCCGACCTGGTTCTCCTCGGTGAAGCCCCAGTGCTCGGGCGTCTGGGCGGTCCAGCGCCGCAGCACCCGCCGGTAGTCGACCTGGTGCGGCGTCTTCGAGGTGTCGAGCACGCCGAGGCCGACGTTGCTCGTCCCGTTTCCGGTGGCGAAGATCCAGCCGTACCCGGGCAGCAGGTGGTCGCCGTCCCACAACTCCAGCCACGACTCCATCCACTCGTCCTCGTGCCGGGGGGTGGTGAAGTACGTGCGGACGGCCACGCCGACGGGGCGGTCGTCCCGCTTGCGGACGCCCATGGCCGTGGCGAGCCGGGAGGACACCCCGTCGGCCGCCACGACGAGCGGCGCCCGGTAGGTCTCCGGCGGGCCGGCGGCGTGCCCGGAGT
>JBMCTR010000061.1:0-7538 GCA_048622955.1 Actinomycetota bacterium | reverse complement strand
CGGAGGCATCGGTGAAGTACCTGATCCTGATCTACAGCACCCCGGAGTCCCGGGAGGCCTGGAGCGGGTTTTCCGACGTCCAGCGCGCTGAGGGCATGGGCGCGTACTCCGCGCTCAGCGACGAACTCGCCGAGTCCGAGGAGCTGGTCGCCTCCGAGACGCTGACGAGCCCGGCGCTGGGCAAGGGCGTCGCCGTACGGGACGGACAGGTGATCACCACGGACGGACCCTTCGCGGCGGCGAACGAGCAGCTGTCCGGCTTCTTCCTCGTCGATTGCGAGACCCTCGAACGGGCGACGGAGATCGCCGCACGGATTCCGGAGGCGACGCTCGGCCTTGTCGAGGTGCGGCCGGTGATGATGTACCACCGGATGTAGCGGTGCTACGGCGATTCCCGGCAGTTCACGGCGACGATCGAGCCGGTCAGCTCTGACGTGGTCAGGTACCCGCACCCGTCGGCGCGGTAGGCCACGGCTTCGGCTTGAACCTGGGAGGGGGACGGCACACGGCGGCGCGGCCACTCCGGGAAGTCCGCCGGGTCGGCGTCCGGCTGGTCGGACCGGTACTCGTAGACCTCGTCGTACGTGCGCAGCAGTACTCGGCCCTCGGCCGAGTCCGCACCTGTGACGACGTGTCCGACCAGCGGTGCGAACGCGGGCCGCTCCGGCTCGGGGAGGTCGATCTCGCCGAGGGGTTCGAGGGCGCCGCCGTCGTGGGAGCCGCGGAACAGCACCGTCGCGCCGGTCGTCCCCGTATCCCGGTCGAACGGCGCCTTGCTGATGACCAGCGGCCGGCCCTCGCCGTCGACGAGCAGCGCTTCGGCGTCGGTCGGCGCGTCGGGGTAGGTGTAGCGCAGTTGGTCGGCCGCGACTGTGTCGGGAGGGTCGGACAGGTCCGGCTCCACGGCGCGGTACACAACGAGGTCGGGCAGGCCGACGTGGTTGCCGATGTCGCCGACGAACAGGCAGCTGTTCCCGCTTCCGGCCGCGCCGCAGGGCCCGATGGCCAGCGCCTCGGCGTTCCGGGCGGACATCCCCTCGATCTCGAGGTGCGCGACGAGCGTGCCGTCCCCCTCGACAACGGCTACGCGGGAGGTGCCGGAGGCGTCGCTCACGACGTAGAACAGGCCGGGCGTGCGGCGGCTCGCCGCCATGCCGCTGGCCGCTTCCACCACGTCCGGTGCGAGTTCGCCGACGATTCCTGCATCCTCGTAGCAGCGCTCGCCGGAGCACGCCGGCCCGGTCGGCGCGGCGGCCATGGTGCCGGTGCCGGGGGACGTGGAGTTCGTCGGGTTACCCGTAGCGGTGGGGACGACCGGCCCGGTCGGCTCGCCCGTCCCGCGTTCCCCGGCTCCGTCGCCGCATGCCGTGAGCACAAGCGCGAGCGCAGCGGGGGCGAGACTGGCGGTGAGGACCCGGGGCACGGCGACACGGTACGGGACGTCCGCCGGGGCGGAGCGCAACGGCGCCGTTAGGCTGGCGGCGTGGGCGAGGTGAACACCGCGTACGAGGATCTGCTGCGGCAGGTGCTGGATGCCGGCACGCCGAAGGCCGACCGTACGGGCACCGGCACCCGCAGCATCTTCGGCCACCAGTTGCGCTTCGACCTCGGAGTCGGCTTCCCCCTCGTGACCACCAAAAAGGTGCACCTGAAGTCGGTCGTCTACGAGTTGCTGTGGTTCCTGCGCGGCGAGTCGAACGTCCGGTGGCTGCAGGAGCACGGGGTCACCATCTGGGACGAGTGGGCGGGCCCGGACGGCGATCTCGGGCCGGTGTACGGCGTGCAGTGGCGATCGTGGCCGACCCCGTCCGGGGAGCGGGTCGACCAGATCAGCCAGGTGATCGACGACATCCGGCGGAACCCTGACTCGCGGCGGTTGATCGTCTCGGCGTGGAACGTCGCCGACATCGACCGGATGGCGCTGCCGCCGTGCCACGTGCTGTTCCAGTTCTACGTGGCCCGGGGCGCGTTGAGCTGCCAGCTGTACCAGCGCAGCGCCGACCTCTTTCTCGGCGTCCCGTTCAACATCGCGAGCTACGCCCTGCTGACGCACATGGTGGCGGCGCAGACTGGCTACCGCCCCGGTGAGTTCATCTGGACCGGAGGCGACTGCCACATCTACGACAACCACGTCGAGCAGGTCCGCGAGCAGCTGACCCGGGAGCCGTACCCGTTCCCGGGGCTGCGGCTGGCGGCGCGCGACTCGATCTTCGACTACCGGTACGAGGACGTCGAGGTGGTCGGCTACCGGCACCATCCGGCGATCAAGGCGCCGGTCGCGGTATGACGCTGGGCCTGATCTGGGCGCAGTCGACGAACAAGATCATCGGCTGTGGCGGGCAACTGCCGTGGAACCTGCCCGAGGATCGGGCGCACTTCAAGGCCGTCACGGATGGCCATGCAGTGATCATGGGTCGGCGGACATGGGAGTCGCTGCCGGAGCGGTACCGGCCGCTGCCCGGTCGGCGGAACATCGTGCTGTCGCGTCGGTCGACGCTGGCGCTCCCAGGTGCGGAGGTCGCGGGCTCGCTGGCCGACGCGATCGCGCTCGCGGCCGACGCGCCAGCGGCCGCGTGCTGGGTGATCGGTGGGGCCGAAGTGTTCGATGCGGCGATGCCGCTGTCGTCCGTGGCCGAGGTCACCGAGATCGACGCGGTCGTGGAGGGCGACACGCCTGCCCCGACGCTGGACGGCCGCTGGACCCTCGAGTCGGCCGGCGACTGGCTCACCTCCGCCACCGGACTGCGCTACCGCTTCCTCCGCTACCGGTCCGGCTAGGTTCGATCACGTTCGGCAGGGTCGCCCCCGCCGAAACAGGCGTGCAGACCTGGTGCGGTAGGGGTGACCCTGCCGAACGTGATCGAACGAGTCAACGGCATGCGCCGCGGGGGCCCGATGGTCTAGTATTCCTATCAGAATGATAGGAATAGCATCGTGCACGCACTGATCATCCTTGGCCTGGTCGGGTTCGGTGCCCAGCTGATCAACGGCAGCCTGGGCATGGGCTACGGCGTGACGTCGACGTCCGCGCTGCTCCTGGCCGGCACGACGCCCGCCCTCGCGTCCGCGACGGTCAACTTCTCCCAAGTGGGCTCCCAACTGGTGTCGGGCTACGCGCACTGGAGGTTCGGCAACCTGGACTGGCGGGTGGTCCGGCTGATCGCGCTACCGGGAGCGCTGGGCGCGTTCGTTGGCGCGACGTTCCTGAGCTGGCTCGCAGTCGAGATCGCACGTCCGCTGATGGCGCTGATTCTGCTGGCGCTCGGCAGCTACATCCTGGTGCGGTTCACGGTCTGGGGCACTGCCCGCGCCTCGGTGAGCGGGCACGTCCCCACCGGCGTCCTCACGCCGGTGGGGCTGGTGGGCGGCTTCCTCAACTCGACCGCAGGCGGCGGTTGGGGTCCGGTGGGCACGTCCACGCTGCTCGCCACCGGCCGGCTGGAGCCGCGCACCGTCATCGGCTCGGTCAGCGCTGCGGAGTTCGCGGTCGTCGTGGCGGGCAGCGCCGGTTTCGTCGCAGGCCTCGGCATCGGCGGGATCAACTTTCACTGGGTCGTCGTGATGCTCGCCGGAGGTGTCGTCGCGGCGCCGATCGCGGCGTGGCTCGCCCGGCACATCCCCGGACGGATGCTCGGCTCGCTGGTCGGCGGCCTGATCGTGATCACCAACCTGCACAACCTCCTCGGCAGCGGCTGGATATCCGTACCGCCGGCGGCGCAGCCCGCGGTCTACGGCGCCATCGGGCTGGTGTGGGCCGGAAGCGTCGCCTGGTCTGCCCGGGCGCACCGGATCGCCACGCGCCCCTCGCCCGCTGCGGCGCAGCGAGTCAGCCGCGCCAGCTGACGTCGATCCGGTGACCGCGCCGGGCGTCGAAGAAGTGCAGCGCCTCCACGTCCACCGCGACCGCCATCGGTTCGCCAGGGCCGATCCCCGGATAGGGTGCCAGCCGCACCGGTACGTCGGCGGGCTTGCGGAGGTGCCGGCCGTGGGCGTTCCGTCCGTCCGGGACGACCGCGCCGCCCTGACCGGTCATCCGGGTGAGGAAGCGGCCGAGGGCCCCCGTCCGACCTGATCCTGCGGGCACCGGCTCGGCGCTCTCCGAGGAGGTGCTGGTGGCGCCCACGTCGACGAAGGCCAGCGTTTCGTGGCCGTGGTGCTCCAGGTGGCGGACGGTGCCGGACAGCACGTCGCCCGGGGTGTCAGGTGCTACGGGGGTCAGCGCCTCCGCGCGGACGCCGACCGCGATCCGCTCGCCGTGGTACCGGGCGACGATGCGGGCGCGCGAGTGGTTCCACGGCAGCCGCAGAAACTGCTCGCCGAGCACGAGGTCGATGTGGCTGTCCGGCGTCGCCCGCACCACGGTGTCCAGGAGCTGCATCCGCGGGTTGCCGAGGAACGTCGCCACGTACGCGGTGGCGGGACGGTTGTAGACCTCGGTCGGGGTTCCGACGTCCTGCACCGTCCCGGCGCTGAGGATCGCCAGCCGGTCGGCCATGGTCAGCGCTTCGCTCTGGTCGTGGGTGACGTAGATCGACGTCGCGCCGAGTTGCCGGGACAGCGCGGAGATCTCCGTCCGCAGTTCGGCGCGCAGGCCGGAGTCCAGGTTCGACAGCGGCTCGTCGAGCAGGAAGAGCCGGGGGTCGCGGATGATCGCCCGGCCCATCGCCACCCGTTGGCGCTGCCCGCCGGACAGGTGCGTCGTCCGGCGGTCGAGCAGGTCGGCGATGCCGAGCGCGCTGGCCGCGTCCTCCGTGCGCTGGCGCCGAGGGACCGGTTCCAGGCCGGACACTTTCAGCGGAAAGCCGATGTTGTCACCCACGGACATGTGCGGGTAAAGCGCGTAGTGCTGGAACACCATCGCGACGCCGCGTTCCCACGGCGGGAGCTCGTCCGCGGGCTCACCGTCGAGCAGCACGCTCCCCGCGGTGGGATCCTCCAGCCCGGCGACGATCCGCAGCAGCGTAGACTTGCCGCAACCGGAGGGGCCCAGGAGGACGACGAGCTCGCCGTCGGCGACGTCGAGGCTGACGTCATCGAGCGCTACGGTGCCGCCTGGGAAGACCTTCGTCACGTTCCTGAGTGCGACGTTCGCCACGCCCGCACCTCCCTCCAGTCGCTGCGTCCGGCAGAAAAGGATCGTGGGTTTTGCCCGGTACCACAATGGGAGCCATGGACACGCCGCTCGCCGCGCAGCAGCGCTCCGGTCGGCGGGTAGCCGTCCCGGCGCCGTCCTACCCTCCTGAGCTGCCGGTCAGCCAGCGCAAGGATGAGCTGGCAGCCGCCATCCGCGACCACCAGGTGGTGATTGTGGCGGGTGAGACGGGCTCGGGCAAGACCACCCAGCTGCCGAAGATCTGTCTCGAGATCGGTCGCGGCGTCCAGGGCAGGATCGGGCACACCCAGCCGCGACGGGTGGCGGCCCGGACGGTCGCGGAGCGGATCGCCGAGGAGCTGGACACCCCGCTGGGGACGGTCGTCGGCTACAAGATGCGCTTCACCGACGAGGTCACCGACGGCACCCGGGTCAAGCTGATGACCGACGGCATCCTGCTCGCCGAGCTCGCCGGTGACCGCACGCTGCGGCAGTACGACACGTTGATCATCGACGAGGCGCACGAGCGCAGCCTCAACATCGACTTCATCCTCGGCTACCTCAAGCGGCTGCTCCCGCGCCGCCCCGACCTCAAGGTCGTCATCACCTCGGCCACGATCGACCCCGAGCGGTTCTCCGCGCACTTCGGGGACGCGCCGATCGTCGAGGTCTCCGGACGGACGTACCCGGTGGAGGTGCGCTACCGGCCGTACGGCGTCACGGACGACCGGGACCAGACGCAGGCGATCCTCGACGCGGTGACCGAACTGTGCGCCGACGGCCCCGGCGACATCCTGGTGTTCCTGAGCGGCGAGCGGGAGATCCGGGACACCGCCGACGCCCTGCGGCGGGCGCAGCCCGACATCGAGGTGCTGCCGATGTACGCCCGGCTGTCCGCGCGTGAGCAGCACCGGGTGTTCCGGCCGCACCGGGGGCGGCGGGTCGTCCTGGCGACCAACGTGGCCGAGACCTCGCTGACCGTGCCGGGCATCAAGTACGTCGTCGACCCGGGCACCGCCCGGATCTCGCGCTACAGCCAGCGCCTCAAGGTGCAGCGGCTGCCGATCGAGCCGGTCTCGCAGGCGTCGGCGAACCAGCGCAAGGGCCGCTGCGGCCGTACCTCCGACGGTGTGTGCATCCGGCTGTACAGCGAGGACGACTTCGCGGCCAGGCCCGAGTTCACCGAACCGGAGATCCTGCGCACCAACCTGGCCTCGGTGATCCTGCAGATGACCGCGCTCGGCCTCGGGGAGCTGGCCGACTTCCCGTTCCTCGACCCACCGGACCGCCGGCAGGTGCGGGCCGGGACGGACCTGCTGCACGAGCTGGGGGCCATCGACCCGAAGCGGTCGGGCCGTCGCAACCGGCTGACCGCGATCGGGCACAAGCTGTGGCGGTTGCCGATCGACCCGCGGCTGGGCCGGATGATCCTGGAGGCGGACCGCAACGGCTGTGTCCGCGAGGTGCTCGTCATCGCCGCGGCGCTGTCCATCCAGGACCCGCGCGAGCGGCCGGCGGACCAGGAGGAGGCGGCGAACCAGCGGCACGCCCGGTTCCGGGACGAGACCTCGGACTTCCTGTCGTACCTCAACCTGTGGCGGTACCTGCACGAGCAGCAGCGGGAGCTGTCGGGCAACCAGTTCCGCAAGCTGTGCCGGGCCGAGTTTCTCAACTACCTGCGGGTGCGGGAGTGGCAGGACCTGCACCAGCAGCTGCGTCAGGCGGCGAAGCAGCTCGGCGTGCGGCAGAACAGCGCGCCGGCGGACCCGGACAACGTCCACCGGGCGCTGCTGGCCGGCCTGCTCTCCCACATCGGGATGAAGGTGGAGCCGAAGAAGGGCGGCCCGCGCCACGAATACCTCGGCGCCCGCGGGGCGCGGTACGCGATCTTCCCGGGGTCGGCGCTGTTCAAGAAGCGCCCGCAGTGGGTGATGGCGGCCGAGTTGGTCGAGACGTCCCGGCTGTGGGGGCGGATCGTCGCGTCCATCGATCCTCGCTGGGCCGAGGAGCTGGGCGGCCACGTGGTCAAGCGCTCGTACAGCGAGCCGCACTGGGAGCGGAAGGCCGCGGCCGTCATGGCCTACGAGAAGGTCACGCTCTACGGGGTGCCGATCGTGGCGTCCCGCAAGGTGGCGTACGGCCGGATCGACCCGGAGCTCTCGCGTGAGCTGTTCATCCGGCACGCGCTGGTGGAGGGCGACTGGGACACCCGCCACCGCTTCTTCCACGCCAACCGGGAACTGCTGGAGAGCGTCGAGGACCTCGAGCACCGGACGAGGCGGCGCGACATCCTCGTCGACGACGAGACGCTGTTCGACTTCTACGACGCCCGGATCCCGGCCGAGGTGGTCTCCGGCGCGCATTTCGACAGCTGGTGGAAGCGCGCCCGGCGGGAGCAGCCGGACCTGCTCGACTTCGACGAGTCGCTGCTGGTGCGCGACGAGGC
>JBMCTR010000060.1:0-7651 GCA_048622955.1 Actinomycetota bacterium | reverse complement strand
ACGCCGTGCGAACCGATGAAGCTCAGCGGCACGGCGCTGCTGCCGTCCTCACGACGGATCACCGCCGCGACGCTGAGCCGGCCGGTCTCGTCCCGCGTGACGTCGAGGCACAGCTCGGCGTGCTCGTACGGAGCGACGTCCCCGAGCGCCTTCGTGCCGTGCACGAGGCGCACCCCGACCTCGGCGGCCCGGTCGAGCAGGGTCCACAGGTAGCTCGAGTCGAACGAGGAAAGGTCGAGGGCCTTCTGCTCGACGTAGCCGTACCGGCCCGGCCGCGACCGGCGCACCGCGCGGAGCTCGCGGAGCAGCCGGACATGGGCTTGGTCGCAATCCCGGACGTAGAAGGACTGGTCGAGCCGATCCCAGCTGAGGCCGCCGGAGACCCAGCCGGTCTTGCCCGGCCGGACCACCGTGGCCTGCAGCCGCGGTGCGCCCTGCCCGGTGGGCGTGAGGGTCAGCTGGAGCGCCAGCGGCGTGGCCTCGGGACGCGGCGGGCCGCCCGCCGGTCGCGGGGCGGCCTCGAGCAACTCGCCCATCGACTGCTCCCACGAGACCGCGGGCCCGGCGGAGCCGCGCTGCCCGGCGTCGCCCGTCGCGACGGCAACTGCGGCGACGACGTGCTTGCAGTCCAACCCCATCGGGCAGGTGCACAAGCCGTGGCTGAACGTGAGCCTGCCGACGTCGCGGTGAAAGTGGGCCGCCGTGTGGTACACGCCGCGGTTGCCGCGCACGGTGGCATGTAGCGCCCCGGACGGCTCGTCCCACATGGAGCGCAGCACGGCGCCCTGCCGCGCATACTGCAGCCCGCGCTCGTACGCGGCGGCGCCGGCCAGTGGCTTGAGGGCCGACACGTCGGCGTCGGCGGGAAGCGTGGCTCCAGTCATGGCGGTCACGCTAGAGCCCGGTTCCGACAGTCCGCCGTGCTCACGCGTGAGCTGGGCAGCGGCGACCGGCTGCGCCTCACGATGCTTCCTACCCGGTGGAGTGCGGGTGGCGAGGTTCGACACCGTCGCCAGCCAAGCAGTGTGGAACCATACTGCGGCGGCCTGAAACGGCAGTGTGGAACCTCACTGCCGCGCGCACATGCGGATTGCCCGGCCCGTCGCTGTGACCGTCGCGGGGGAGCACCCCCGGCGAGCGCAAGGCGACCCCTACGATCACAGGAGATGCAGTGCTCAACGCGTCCGCCACTCTCGATCCCGCGTTCACGGTGGCGCCGGTCCGGCGCCGGTTGTTCGGCTCGTTCATCGAACACGTTGGCCGCTGCGTCTACACGGGCATCTACGACCCGGAGCACCCGAGCGCCGACGAGGACGGGTTCCGGGCCGATGTGCTGGCCCTCGTCCGGGAGCTCGGTGTGACGACCGTCCGTTACCCCGGCGGCAACTTCGTCTCCGGGTACCGGTGGGAGGACGGCGTCGGGCCGCTCGACTCCCGGCCCACCCGGCTGGACCTGGCCTGGCACAGCACCGAGCCGAACACGGTCGGAGTGGACGAGTTCGTCCGCTGGTCGCGGCTGGCGGGTGTCGAGCCGATGATGGCGGTCAACCTCGGCACCCGTGGCGTGCAGGAGGCGCTCGACCTGCTGGAGTACTGCAACATCGCGGGAGGGACGCGACTGTCCGACCGGCGGCGTGCCAACGGCTCGCCCGATCCGCACGACGTGCGGATCTGGTGCCTCGGCAACGAGATGGACGGGCCGTGGCAGATCGGCCACACGACGGCCCGCGAGTACGGCCGGCTCGCCGCGCAGACCGCGCGGGCGATGCGCCTGGTCGACCCGTCGCTCGAGCTCGTCGTGTGCGGCAGTTCGGGGTCGACGATGCCGACGTTCGGCTCGTGGGAGGCCACCGTGCTGGACGAGACGTACGACGCGGTCGACTACATCTCCGCGCACGCCTACTACGAGGAGCAGGACGGCGACACCGCGAGCTTCCTGGCCTCCGCCGTCGACATGGACCGCTTCATCGAGTCGGTCGTGGCGACGGCGGACCACGTGCGGGCCCGCAAGCGCGCGAGCAAGCGCATCCACGTCTCGTTCGACGAATGGAACGTGTGGTACCAGAGCCGGCTGGAGTTCGAGCCGCCGCCCACCGACGAGTGGCCGGTCGCGCCGAGGCTGCTCGAGGACCGGTACAGCGTGCTGGACGCCGTGGTGGTCGGAAGCCTGCTCATCTCGCTGCTGCGGCACAGCGACCGCGTGCACGCGGCGTGCCAGGCCCAGCTGGTCAACGTCATCGCGCCGATCGTGACCGAACCGGGCGGCCGCTCGTGGCGGCAGCCGACGTTCCACCCGTTCGCACGGACGGCGGCTCACGCCACGGGAGAGGTGCTGCGGGTGGAGCCGGTCTCGCCGACGTACGAGACCGCCCGGTACGGGGAGGTTCCAGTCGTGGACGCGGTCGCGATTATGGACGGGGGGATGGACGGGGGAGAGGTGGCGCTGTTCGCGGTCAACCGGTCGACGGCGGAGCCGGTAGCGCTCTCGGTGGACGCGCGCGCCCTGGGCGGCGTTCACCCGCTGGAGTGTGTGAGCCTGTCCGACAGCGACCGGTTCCGCGCCAACACTGCCGATGCTTCGGACGCGATCACTCCGCAGGCCAACCGTGACGTCACGGTCGATGGCGGAAACATCGAGCTGGTACTGCCACCGGTGTCGTGGACCATGCTCCGCCTGCTCGCCTAGCTCTTCGCCGCGGTTGCCGGCCCGGGCGACGGCGGGCGAGGAAGTACCCGATCGGGCGACGGTGCGCTGCACCGCCGGCCGCCTACCATCCACGAAGGGCCTCCGAGAGGCGACCACGGCGACCACGGCGGCAGGGAGCGGACAGTGCGGACGACGGAGCATGCCGGCGAGCGGCGGGACGTCGCCGGCGGCCTCCGCACGACGGCGCAGGTCGTCGGGCACACCCTTGCCGAGCTCGGGGTCGCCCACGCGTTCGCCGTGCTGGGCAGCGGCAACCTGGTGGCGACCAACGCCATGGCGGCGGCCGGCGTCCCGGTCACCCGGGCCCGGCACGAGGGCGGCGCCGTCTGCATGGCCAGTGCGTACGGACGCGTGAACGGCGGGCTGGCGGTCTGCTCGGTGCACCAGGGGCCGGGGCTGACGAACGCGATGACCGGGCTCGCCGACGCAGCCAAGACGCGGACACCCCTCGTGGTGCTCGCCGCGGACAGTTCCGCGGGAGCTACCGACTCGACGTTCTACATCGACCAGGACGCCCTCGCCCGGACCGCGGGTGCCATCGGCGAGCGGGTGTGGAGCGCCGCCACGGCGACCGCGGACGTGCACCGGGCGGTCGGCCGAAGCCTCGACGAGCGCCTCCCGGTGGTGCTCAACGTCCCGCTGGACGTCCAGGCCCAGCCCGCGCAGCCGGGCGCGCTCGCGCCGCAGCCGAGGAGGTTCCCGACCGCCCCGGCCGCTGAGGCCGTCAGCCACCTGGCGGATCTGCTCACCGCCGCGGCTCGCCCGCTGATCCTCGCCGGCCGCGGCGCGGTGGGCGCCGCCGACGCGCTGCTCGACCTGGGGGAGCGGACCGGCGCGCTCTACGCCACCTCGGCGCTCGCGAACGGGCTGTTCGCCGGCAACCCGTGGTCGTTGGGCATCGCCGGGGGATTCTCCAGCCCGACGACCGCCGCACTGATCCGGCAGGCCGACCTGATCCTCGGCATGGGGGTCGGGTTCCGGGACTGGACCACCAGGCACGGTGCGCTGATCGGGGACGGCGCCACGGTGGTCCAGGTGGACGCCGACCCCACGGCCCTCGGCCGGCACCGTCCCGTCGACGTCGCGATCGTCGGCGACACCGCCGCGACGGCAACGGCGGTGTCCGGCGAGCTTGCCCGCAGCGGCGCCCCGGCCGGGACGTGGCGCACCGACGCGCTGGCCGCCCAGATTCAGGAAGGGCAGTGGCGCCACCAGCCGTACACGGACGCGTCGGCCGGCGGCCGGCTCGACCCGCGCACCGTTGCCATCCGGCTGAACGAGGTGCTCCCCGCGGAGCGGACGGTGGTCGTCGACGGCGGGGACAACACCGGCTACCCGATCCTCTACTGGGACGTGCCCGACCCCTCCGGGTTCGTGTTCACCAGCGCGGGCTTCCAGTCGATCGCGCTGGGGCTCTCCTCCGCCGTCGGCGCGGCGATCGCCCGCCCGGACCGGCTGACGGTGGCATCGGTGGGGGACGGCGGCCTGCTGATGGCCGCGTCCGAGCTCGAGACGGTGGCCCGGCTCGGCCTGCGGCTGTTGGTCGTGGTCTTCAACGACGCCGCGTACGGGGCCGAGGTCCACCATTTCCGGCCGGCAGGCGAGCCGGTCGAGTTGGTTCAGTTTCCGGAGACCGACGCGGCGGCGTGGGCCGCCGCGCTCGGCATCGCGTCGTGCCGCGTCCGCACGCTCGACGATCTCGAGCCGGTGGAGGCCTGGATCACGGATGGCACGGGGCCGATGCTGGTCGACGTCCGCATCGATCCGGACGTCGTCCTGGACTGGGCGGCCGAGGCTTTCAAGGGTCACTGACCTGGCTCGACAGCCCGCTGTCATGGAATCTACCCAAACGGGTGACGGTCTGGCGCGCCGCGCGTCTGTACCGTCGCCTGCGTCCGGTGCAGACCCGGACTGACCAGGAGGTGACGACGATGCGAGGACTCCGTTCGAGGTCTCGCCGCATGAGGAGCACAGTGCCGTTCTTCGCAGTGGCAGTGCTGGTCGCTGCGTGCGGCGGAGGCGGTTCCGACACGGACGAGGCAGCGGACGACACGGCTGCCGAAGAGGAGGCCGAAGGCAGCGAGGGCGACGACGCGTCCGGGGACGGCGACGGCGGCGGTGAAGAGGTCACGCTGTCGTACGCGTTCTTCGCGCCGGAGGTGACGTTCCCCGGCGTGCAGATGCAGGAGTGGGCCGAAGAGCTGAACGCCCGCACCGACACCGAGGTGACCGTCGAGCTGTTCGCAGGTGGGACGCTGCTCGGCGCCGGCGACATCTTCGACGGCGTCACCGAGGGTGTCGCCGACGTCGGGATGGACTCGCCCGCCTACGATGTCGGCCGATTCCCGCTCAGCGCGGCCGTCGCGCTGCCGATCGGCTTCGAGAACTCGCAGGCGGCGAGCCACGCGATGTTCGACCTGCTCGAGGAGTTCCAGCCCGAGGAGTTCGCCGGCTACGAGATCATCACGGCGTTCACCACCGAGCCCGCGCACCTGCAGACCGTGGACCCCGTGGCCAGCAGGGACGACCTGGCAGGCATGGAGTTGCGCAGTGCCGGTGCCGGCGTCCCGTCCCTCGAGGCCCTGGGCGCGGCCCCGGTGGGCATGCCGATGCCGGATGTCGTGGAGGCGGTCCAGACCGGAGTGATCGAGGGCTACATGTCCTCCCGGGAGGTGCTCCAGGACTTCCAGCTCGCCGAGCACGTCAACTACGTGACCGACTACGCCTTCGGCATCTCGAACACGTTCGTCGCGGTCATGGACCAGGAGCGGTACGACGCGCTGCCCGAGGACGTGAAGACGGCCATCGGCGAGCTCAAGCGCGAGATGACGGCCTTCGCCTCGCAGTACCACGACGAGGAGAACGTCGGCAGCGCCCTCGAGTTCGCCGCCGATGAGCACGGCGTCGAGACGGTCGAGCTCTCCGACGAGGAGCGCCAGGCCTGGGACAGCACGCTCGAAGGGATGGTCGACGACTGGCACCAGCGGGCGAGTGAGGCCGGGATCGACGCCGACGCGGTGCTCGAGCGGCTCTACGAGCTCCGGGACCAGTACAACGAGGAGTTCGCGTCCTGAGCATGGCGAGCGACGAGAGTCCCGGGAGCGTTCCCGAGCGGCTCATCGCGAGGGTGACCCGCGGCATGGCAGCCATTGCCGGGGTCACCCTCCTGGTCATGCTGGCCGTCACGGTGGCGAACATGCTGGCGCGCGCGTTCGCCACCCCGTACCACGGCACCTTCGAGGTGGTGGGGCTGTTGGCCGTGGCGGTCAACGGTCTCGCCCTCGGGGAGGCGCAGCGCCGGAAGACGCACGTCGCCGTCGACGTCGTCATGAGCCGGACGCCGATGCGCACCCAGCTCGCGGTGGGCGCGGCCGTCACCCTGCTGGCCGTGGCCCTGTTCACCGTGGTGTCCCGGCAGCTCCTGGACTACGGGCTCAACCTGCGGGCGGCGGGTGCGCTGACCGAGTCGCTGCGCGTGCCGTTCTGGCCGCTCACCCTCGTTCTCGCGCTCGGCGTGGCCGGCCTCGTGCTGGCGTTGGTGTCGGACCTGATCGCGATCGGCCGCAACCTGCGCGCGGACGTACCGGAAGGAATCTGGTGAGCCCTACCGTCGTGGCGGTCGTCGGCATCGCGGCGTTACTGATCATCATGCTGCTGCGGATGCCCGTCGCGTTCGCGATGATGCTGGTCGGCTTCCTCGGCGCGTACCACATGGTCGGGCTGGACGCCGGGCTGCAGCTGCTGTCGGCGGACGTGTACCGGCAGTTCGCCTCCTACGGGCTGTCGGTCATCCCGCTGTTCGTGCTGATGGGCCAGATCACGTTCCGGGCGGGGATCAGCGAGCGGCTCTACGGCGCCGCGTACAAGTGGATCGGCTCCAGGCCGGGCGGCGTCGCGGCGACGACCATCCTGGCCAGCATCGGCTTCTCCGCGGTGTCGGGCTCGAACTCCGCGACGACCGCCACCGTCGGCGCGGCCGCGATGCCGGAGATGCGCAAGTACAACTACAGCCCCGCGCTGTCCGGCGGCAGCATCGCGATCGGCGGGACGCTGGGCGTGGTCATCCCCCCATCGACCGCCCTGATCATCATCGCCATCCAGACCGAGCAGTCGGTGGCGCAACTGTTCTTCGCCGCGATCGTCCCCGGGCTCCTCGTCGGGCTGTTCCTGCTGCTCACCGTGCTCGCCGTGTGCTGGCGGCGGCCGGAGCTCGGCCCGCCGGGGCCCAAGGTGCCGTGGGGGCAGCGGTTCCGGTCGCTGGGCGGCGTCGTCGAGACCCTCGTCCTGTTCACCGGGGTCATCGGAGGGTTGTACCTGGGCTGGTTCACGCCGACGGAGGCGGGCGCCGCCGGAGCGTTCGGCGCGCTGCTGATCGCGGCGGCCCGGCGCAACCTCACGGTGCGGACGCTGTGGACCGCCGTGACCGAGACGCTGCGGATCTCGGCGATGGTCGTGCTGCTGGTGACCGGCGCCGTGGTGTTCGGGCGGTTCCTCACGCTCACCCGGTTGCCGTTCGACATCGCCAACTGGGCCAGTGAGCTGCCGGTGTCTCCCATCGCGATCCTGCTGGTGGTGCTGCTGATCTACCTCATCGGCGGCGCGCTGATGGACGCACTGGGCTTCCTCGTGGTGAGCCTGCCGATCTTCTTCCCGCTCGCGGCCGCGCTGGGCTTCGACCCGGTCTGGTTCACGATCATCATCACGCTGGTCACCACCATGGGTGCGGTCACCCCGCCGGTCGGGGTCAACGTGTTCATCGTCAGTGCGCTGGACCGCACCGTGGACGTGGTGACGACCTTCCGCGGGGTGACCGTGTTCCTGCTGGGCTACGTCGCCGCGATCGGCCTGCTCATCGTGTTCCCGGGCCTGGTCGTGACCGGGTAAGGGCACGGAAGTACCCGCTTGGGGGACGGCGCGAGAGGGGTGCCGCCCCTTAGCGTGGCG
>JBMCTR010000059.1:0-7677 GCA_048622955.1 Actinomycetota bacterium | reverse complement strand
GCGGCCAGTACCAGTTGCGGTCGCCGAGCAGTTCCATGACCGCCGGGATGAGCACCATCCGGACGATGGTCGCGTCCACCAGGATCGCGGCGGCCAGCCCGAGGCCCATCGTCTTCAGGCCGCGGTCGTCGAACAGCACGAAGCTGGAGAACACGCACACCATGATGGCCGCCGCGGCGGTGATGACCTTCGCGGTCCGTGCCAGGCCGTCCGCGACGGCACGGGCGTTGTCGCGCGACCGGACGTACTCCTCGCGGATCCGCGACAACAGGAAGACCTCGTAGTCCATCGACAGGCCGTAGGCGATGGCGAACAGCGTCGCCGGCACCCACGCCTCGGTCGGCCCGACCTTGCCGACCCCGATCAGGTCGAGGCCCCAACCCCACTGGAAGACCGCGACGATCACGCCGAACGCCGCCCCCAGCGAGAGCAGGTTCGCGATAATCGCCTTGAGCGGGACGACCAGGCTGCGGAAGACCAGCCCGAGCAGCACGAACGACGCCAGCAGCACGCCGCCGAGCAACAGCGGCAGCCGCTGCAGCGTGGTGTCGGCGAAGTCGATGGCGGCGGCGGTAGGACCGGTCACCGAGACCTGCGTGCCGGAGCCCGCCAGCGCGTCCGGCAGCACGTCATCGCGGAGCGTGTGGACCAGGTCGGAGGTCGCCTCGTCCTGCGGCCCGGTCTCGGGCGTGACGCGCATGACGGCCGCACTGCCGTCGCCGACCGGCAGCGGGGGAGTGGTATCCGCGACCCCGGGCGTCGCGGCGACATGGTCCGCCGCCCGGTCGAGCGCGGCCATGTCGGCCATGTTGGTCATGTCCGCCACCAGCAGCAGCGGGCCGTTGGCGCCCGCTCCGTACCCCTCGGCGAGCAGGTCGTACGCGCGGCGCGTCGTGTCGTCCGCCGGGCGGTTGCCCGCATCGGAGAAGCCGAGCCGCAGGTCGAGCGCCGGTACGGCGAGCCCGACGAGGACGACCGCGGCCGCGACGGCTGCCGGCCAGGGGCGGCGCTGGATGAACCGGCTCCACCGGTACGCCGGTCCGGGCCGTTCGGCGCTGGCCGCCCGGTGCGGCAGGCCGAAGCGGTCGATGCGGCGTCCGACCATCGCGAGCACCGCGGGCAGCAGCGTGAGGGCCGCCAGCATGACCATCAGCACGCCGGCGCCGGCGGAGATCAGCATCGAGATTCCGGTGTTGCCGCCCATGATCAGCAGACCCGAGATCGCGATGGCCACGGTGCAGCCGGCGAACAGCACCGACCGGCCCGCGGTGTTCATGGCCTTCGCCACGGCGTCGGGGACCGCCAGCCCGTCGCCCAGCGCGGTCCGGTACCGGCTCACGATGAGCAGGGCGTAGTCGATCCCGACACCGATCCCGAGCATGATCGTCAGGGAGATCGCGAAGTTCGGCATGCTCACGACGTTGCTGGCCAGCATCACGACGGCGGCGCCGACGGCGACCCCCGACAGCGCGGTGAGCAGCGGCAGCCCGGCGGCGATGAGCGAGCCGAACGCCACGACCAGGATTGCGAGGGCGAGCAGCATGCCGACCCCCTCGGCCGCCCCGCCGGGCGCCTCCTGCATGAACTGCCCGCCGGCCAGCTCGACGGTGACGCCCGGCGCCTCGAAGTCGGATCGCTGCTGCTGGACCGCCTCGGCGCGTTCGGCGAGCTGGGCGTCGGTGCCCTCGCCGAGGTCGATCTCGGCGAACGCGACCGTGCCATCGGGGGAGATCTGGCCGTACGCCTCTCGTGCGTACGGGCTGTCGACGGCGTGACCGGGCAGCTGGGCGTCGATGCCGTCCAGCAGACTCTCGACCGCGGTACGCACCTCCGGGTTGCGAACCCCGTCGTCGATCGAGGGATCGGTGGCGATCACGACCTGGCCCGCGCTCAGCGGGTCGGTCTCGTAGCCGGCGTCGGCGAGCATGTCGGCCGCCTGCTGGCTCTCGGAGCCGGGGTTCGAGAAGTCGGTGTCGCTCTCGCCGGCGAAAGTCGTGCCCACCCCGATCATCCCGGCCACCACGAGCAGCCAGCCGACCAGCACCAGCCGGCGATGCCGGACGACCCCGTGCGCGAGACGATTGATCACGATGCTCCCTTCCCCGCCGTGCGGCGGTACGTCCTGGCTGAACGCAGCCAGCGTGCGGCTGGGGAGTCTCACCGCACATCAGGGAGCAACCCTGGCGCTACCCCGGAAACGAGCGACCGGCACCCTAAGGCGACCGGATGATCCCAGGCTTGCCGGAGCCGGGCGGACGATCAGGTGACCAACCTGCGGGGAAGGCGGCTTCTTTATCACCTGATCGTCGGGCGCTCACATGGTGAGATGCGATCAGGTGGCCTTCCAGCCCAACAGGGGGCCGGTGTGCCACCTGATCGTCTCGGGCGGAGCGATCAGACGAGGAATCGGCGATCAGGTGAGCAACGAGCGGGCAGGCGGAGCCGCTAGTCGCGCCACTTGATGGAGCAGCCCATGCTCGGCCGGTGCGGTTCGGGGACCGGCTCGCCCGCGAGCACCCGGTCGATCGCGTCGCGCAGCGACTCGCCGGTGACGGGCACGCCGTTGCCGGGTGTCGACCCGTCGTACGCGCCCCGGTAGGCGAGCTTGCGCTCCGCGTCGTACAGGAAGAAGTCGGGGGTGCAGGCGGCCTGGTAGGCGCGGCCGACGTCCTGCGTCGCGTCGACCAGGTACGGGAACGTCCAGCCCGCACGCGCGGCCTGCTCGGCCAGCTTCTCGGGACGGTCGTCGGGGTAGCTGTCGGCGTCGTTGGGGCAGATCCCGACGGTCGTGAGCCCGCGCGGAGCGTATTCGGCGAGTGTGGCGCCGAGGCTGGACTCGAGGTGCCGGACATACGGGCAGTGGTTGCACAGGAACACGACCAGCAGCGCCGGCGTCCCGGACAGGTCGGAGAGCGAGACCTTCCGACCGTCCACGGCCTGGAGCGTGAAGTCCGGCGCGGTGCTGCCCAGAGGAACCATTTCGGAGGTCACAGCCATACCACCGATTCTGCCTGCCGGAGATCCCGGATGCACAGGGCCGATCAGGAACATGGTAGGAATCAACGGTATGACCGGCACCAGCCTGCAGGGAGCCTGCGTCCTCGTGACGGGCGCGACCAGCGGCATCGGGCGGGCGTGCGCGGAGACGTTCGCCGCGGCAGGCGCGAGGCTCGTCCTCGCCGGCCGGCGGACCGGCCATCTCGAGGAGTTGGCGGACCGTCTCAACGTCCCCACGCACCTGCTCGGCCTCGACGTGCGCGACCGGCGGGCCGTCGAGGACGCCGTGGCCGGGCTGCCCCCCGAGTGGGCCGACGTGGACATCCTGGTGAACAACGCCGGCCTCGCCGCCGGCCTCGACCCCGTGCAGGACGGCGACCCGGACGACTGGGACCGGATGATCGACACCAACGTCAAGGGACTGCTGTACGTCACGCGTGCTGTTCTGAAGGGCATGGTGGCGCGCGGCCGCGGACACGTCATCAACATCGGGTCGATCGCCGGGCACGAGACCTACCCGAACGCCGCGGTGTACTGCGCGAGCAAGGCCGCCGTCGACCGCATCACGAACGGCATGCGGCTCGACCTGGTCGGGACCGGAGTCAAGGTCTCCACGGTGGACCCCGGCATGACCGAGACCGAGTTCTCCCTCGTCCGGTTCCACGGCGACGAGGAGCGGGCGAGCCGGGTGTACGACGGCCTGCAGCCGCTCACCGGCGCCGACATCGCGGATACCGTGCGGTGGGTGGCGTCGCAGCCGCCGCATGTTCAGGTGGCCGAGGTGATCGTGCTGCCGGCGGCGCAAGCGTCGACGACCCTGTTCCACCGGGAGTGAGAGCGTGGCAGTGATCGAGCCCAGGCCGCCGGTGTGGCGGGCACTCCCGGTCCCGGTGCTGCTGGTGTGCGTGATGTGGGCGGTGGAGTTCATCGACGCCGTGGTGCCGCAGCAACTCGACGCCTACGGGATCCGCCCGCTGGACCAGCAGGGGCTGATCGGGATCGCGGCGGCGCCGTTCCTGCACGCCGGCTTCGCGCACCTGATCGCGAACACGGGTGCCTTCGTCGTGCTCGGGGTGCTTGTCGCGGCGGTGAGCCGGCGGCCGTGGATCGTGACCATCGGCGTGGCACTGATCAGCGGGGTCGGCGTGTGGCTGGTGGGCACGCCGGGCACGGTCCACGTCGGCGCGAGCGGCCTGGTGTACGGGTACGCCGCGTTCCTCGTGGCCTGGGGGATCCTGACCCGGAGGGTCGTCAGCATCCTCGTCGCCGTCGCGGTCGTGTTGCTCTACGGCGGACTGGTGTTCGGGGTCCTGCCCACCCAGTCCGGCGTGTCGTGGCAGGGCCACCTGTTCGGCGCGGTCGGCGGCGTGGTGGTCGCGTACTGGCTCAGCAAGAGGGTCGAGCCGGCGCGGCCGCGGTAGCCGTCAGCGCTCGTCTTCGGTGGCGGTGGCAGGGGTCTCCGTGAGCCGGTGGGTCTCGTCGTGCCACTCCACCGTGAGCGGGCGGAGCTTCGGCTCGTGGCGCCGGCCATGGTGGCCGCAGAACAGCAACTCACTGCCGCCGGGCATGACGGCTCGGATGTAGGCCTGCGCGCTGCAACTGTCGCAACGGTCCACAGCTCTGAGCTGGTCGGCGACTGCTGTTGTCACTCCGGCTCCTTCGGTCGGGGAAGTTACGTCAGTAGAACATGCAAGCAGATGCGGGTCCATCCCCGCGAAGGCCGGGTGTCGCTTTCGCTGTGAGCGAAGCGGGACGGGCGACTGCCTCCTGTGGCGGCACGGCCGCTGGGCGGCGACCGGCGTGCCGTGGGCATGTTGTCGTGGCCGGGGACTACCCTGACAGGGTCCATAGATCGAGTTCACGGATGAGGAGTTCGACACGTGAGCGCGCAGCCGGCGGAGCGTACGGTGAGTTCGTCCAGGGCTCGGGCCACCGACTACACCGCCCGCCACCTGTCGGTGCTGGAAGGGCTCGAGGCCGTGCGCAAGCGGCCGGGCATGTACGTCGGCTCGACCGACTCCCGCGGCCTGATGCACTGCCTGTGGGAGATCATCGACAACGCGGTCGACGAGGCGCTCGACGGTCACTGCCGGCACGTCGAGGTCGTGCTCAACCGCGACGGCTCGGCGGAGGTGCGCGACGACGGGCGCGGCATCCCGGTCGACGTGCACACCAGGACCGGCCTGTCCGGGGTCGAGGTCGTGTTCACCAAGCTGCACGCGGGCGGCAAGTTCGGCGGCGCCTCGTACGCCGCCAGCGGCGGCCTGCACGGCGTCGGTGCGAGCGTGGTGAACGCGCTGTCCGCGCGGCTCGACGTGGAGGTCGACCGCGACGGCAAGGTGCACGCGATGTCGTTCCGCCGCGGCGAGCCCGGCACGTTCGCGAACGGCGGGCCCGACGACGCGTTCGCGCCATTCACCGACCATTCCGAGTTGCGCGTGGTCCGGCGGGTGGCCAAGCGCGTCACCGGGACCCGGGTCCGGTTCTGGCCGGACCGGCAGATCTTCCTGCCGGAGGCGCAGTTCCAGCTCGACGAACTGCTCGCGCGCGCCCGCCAGACCTCCTACCTCGTCCCGGGGCTGGAGCTGACCGTCCGCGACGAGCGCGGCGACGAGCCGGTCGTGGAGGCGTTCCGGCACGACGGCGGCATCGCCGAGTTCGTGGACTTCCTGGCCACGGACGGCAGCCCGGCGACGGACGTGCTGCGGCTCACCGGCTCCGAGACGTTCTCCGAGACCACTCCCGTGCTCGACGACAACGGCGAACTCGTGTCCCGCGAGATCGAGCGGGAGTGCACGGTCGACATCGCCGTGCGCTGGTACTCCGGCTACGACACGACGCTGCGCTCGTTCGTGAACGTCATCGCCACGCCGAAGGGCGGCACGCACATCGCCGGCTTCGAGTCGGGCCTGCTGAAGGTGCTGCGCACCCAGGTGCGCGCCAACGCGCGGCGGCTGAAGGCGGGCGACGAGAAGCTGGAGAAGGACGACGTGCTCGAGGGCATGACCGCCGTCGTCACCGTGCGCCTGGCCGAGCCGCAGTTCGAGGGCCAGACCAAGGAGGTCCTCGGCACGAGCGCGGTCCGCGGCATCGTCGCCCGCGTGGTGGAGCGTGAGCTCACCCGGGTGCTGACGTCCACCAAGCGCGCCGACCGGGCGCAGGCGACGGCGCTGCTCGAGAAGGTCGTGGCGGCGGCGAAGGCGAGGGTCGCGGCCAGGCTGCACAAGGAGAACGTCCGCCGCAAGAACGCCCTCGAGACCAGCGCGCTGCCGACCAAGCTGGTCGACTGCCGGTCGGCGGAGCTGGACCGCTCGGAGCTGTTCATCGTCGAGGGCGATTCCGCGCTCGGCACCGGGCGCGCGGCGCGCGACGCGGAGTTCCAGGCGCTGCTGCCGATCCGCGGCAAGATCCTCAACGTGCAGAAGGCGTCCGTGGGCGACATGCTCAAGAACGCCGAGTGCGCGGCGATCATCCAGGTTCTGGGTGCCGGGTCGGGCCAGGCCTTCGAGCTGGACCACGCGCGCTACGGCAGGGTGATCCTGATGGTGGACGCCGACGTCGACGGCGCGCACATCCGGACGCTGCTGATCACGCTGTTCTTCCGCTACATGCGGCCGCTGGTCGAGGCCGGCCGGTTGTTCGCCGCGGTACCGCCGCTGCACCGCGTCGAGCTGACGAACCCGCGCAAGGGGCAGGACAAGTACCGCTACACCTACACCGACGCGGAGTTGCAGCGCGTGCTGCGCGATCTGGACAAGCGGGGCCTGCGGTACAAGAACCCGCCGCAGCGCTACAAGGGGCTCGGCGAGATGGACCCGGACCAGCTGGCCGAGACGACCATGGACCCCCGGCAGCGGCGGCTGCGGCGGATCACGATCGAGGACGCCGCGGCCGCCGAGCAGATCTTCGAGCTGCTGATGGGCAACGAGGTCGGCCCGCGGCGGGAGGCGATCGTGGCCGGTGCCGCGGAGATCAGCAGGGAGCGCATCGACGCCTGAGCCGGTCAGCGCGCCGGCGTGACCAGCCGGTCGGTCGAGAGCAATCCGTGCTGGACGAGGTCGCCCCGAAGGGTCGCGGCGGCGCCCGCGCCTCGATACCGAGTTCGTCGGTTACTGGGTAGTACAACAGCGTTGCCGCCGTTCTCGGTATCACGAGGCGGTTCCGGTATCGAGGTTCGCGCGCGCCGTGAGCCGGCCACTAGATTGCTCAGCTATCTAGATAGTGATACCATCTAGCAGTGCCTGAACTGGACGACCGGCGCGCCCTGTGGCTGCGGGGAGTGCTGGACCTGTGCGTGCTGGCCGTGCTCACCGAGCGGCAGCGGTACGGCTACGAGCTGAGCCGGCGGCTGGATGAGGCGGGCCTCGGCCGGATCAAGGGCGGAACGCTGTACCCGCTGCTGGCCCGGCTCGAGCAGGCCGGCCTCGTCGCCGCTCGGTGGGAGCCGGGGGAGCAGGGCCCGGGACGCAAGTACTACGAGCTGACGCCTGCGGGCCGCGCCCAGCTGGCCATCCAGGCGGCGAACTGGCACGAGTTCACAGGGCGCCTGAGCGCGTTGCTCGCCACCACGAGGAGTCCGCGATGAACAGACAGGAGTACCTCGCCGAGCTCAGCGAGCGGCTGTTCGCCTACGGGGCGGCCGAACCGCGAAGTGCGGAGATCGTTGTAGAGGTGGAGAGC
>JBMCTR010000058.1:0-7681 GCA_048622955.1 Actinomycetota bacterium | reverse complement strand
CCGGCGTAGTCCCCGATCACGGCACGGACCGCCGAGCGCACCGCCCCGTCACCGGCCACGGCGGCGCTCCCGAAGGCGCATCGAGATCTCGATCGGCGTGCCGGTGAAGCCGAACTCCTCGCGCAGCCGGCGCTCGATGAACCGGCGGTACGACGCCTCCAGGAAGCCGGTGGTGAACAGCACGAACTTCGGCGGGCGGGTGCTCGGCTGGGTGCCGAACATGATCCGCGGCTGCCTGCCGCCGCGCACCGGGTGCGGGTGGGCGGCCACCAGTTGACCCAGGAAGGCGTTCAGCCGGCCGGTGGGCACGCGGGTCTCCCACCCGGCCAGTGCCGAGTCGATCGCCGGGACCAGCCGCTCGGCGTGCCGGCCGGTGAGTGCCGAGACGTTGACGCGGGGCGCCCACCGCACCCGGGCCAGCTGCCGGTCGACCTCCCGCTCGAGCTCCTTGCGGCGCTCCTCGTCGAGCAGGTCCCACTTGTTGAACGCGAGGACGAGCGCGCGCCCCGCCTCGACCACGCTCGACACGATCCGCAGGTCCTGCTCCGACAGCGGCTCGGTGGCGTCGATCAGCACGACGGCCACGTCGCAGCGTTCCAGCGCGGCCGCCGTGCGCAACGACGCGTAGTACTCGGCGCCGGACGCCTCGCGGACCCGGCGGCGGATCCCGGCGGTGTCGATGAACACCCAGGTGCGGCCGCCGAGCGAGACCAACTCGTCCACCGGGTCGATCGTCGTGCCGGCGACCTCGTCGACCACCACCCGCTCCGTGCCCGCCAACCGGTTCAGCAGGCTCGACTTGCCGACGTTCGGCTTGCCGACGATCGCCACCCGCCGCGGCCCCCTTTCGGCCTCAGCCGGGACCTCGCGCGGGGCTTCCGGAAGGGCCGCCAGGACGGCGTCCAGCAGCTCACCGCTCCCCCGTCCGTGGATGGCCGAGACCGGGTGCGGTTCGCCGAGGCCGAGGTTCCACAGGGCGGCGGCCTCGGGCTCGCCGGCGGGGCCGTCCACCTTGTTCGCGGCCACCACGACCGGCTTGCCGGACCGCAGCAGCACCCGCGCCACCCGCTCGTCCGCATCTGTCGCTCCGACCGTGGTGTCCACGACGAAGACCACGACGTCGGCGGCGGCCGCGGCGACCTCGGCCTGCGCGGTGATGCGCGCCGCCATGCCGGCCGCGTCCGGGTTCCACCCGCCGGTGTCAACCACGGTGAACCGCCGCCCGGACCACGACGCCTCGTAGGTCACCCGGTCGCGCGTCACTCCGGGCACGTCCTCGACCACCGCCTCCCGGCGCCCGAGTATCCGGTTGACCAGCGTCGACTTGCCCACGTTGGGCCGGCCGACCACGGCCACCACGGGCAGCGGCCCCTCGTCGGCGGCGTCCACGAACGCGGCCCGCCCAGCGCCGGCGTCAGTCACGCGGCATCTCTCCCGTACCGCCGATGGGTGTCGGCGTGGTGCGCGACGAGCGACTCCCGAAGCTGCTCGCTGGCGGCTTCGAGGGCGGAGCGAGACTGCCGCACCGGTGGGCGGACCCAGACCGGAGGCCCGAACACCACATCCAGGCGCGCCCGCAGCCCGGGCAGTGACCCGAGCGTGCGGCCGCGTGCTCCCGAGCCGAGGAACACGACGGGCACCACCGGCGCGCCCGACCGCAGCGCGAACCAGGCGAGGCCCGGCCGGAACTCCGAGAAGTCGCCCGCTCCCCGGGTGCCCTCCGGGTAGATCGCGACCACGCGACCGTCCTCCAGCAGGGCGAGGACCGTCTGCAACACGGTCCGGTCCGGCGCGCCGCGGTTCACCGGGATCTGGCCGACCGCGCGCAGCACCCACCCGACCGGCCCGCGGAACATCTCGTCCTTGGCCAGCGTGTGCACCGGGCGCGGCGCGACGCCGAACAGCAGCGGGCCGTCGATGAAGCCGAGATGGTTCGGCGCCAGGATCACCGGACCCGTGGCGGGGACGTGCTCGCCGCCGACCACCCGGATCGACCACGCCGCCGAGAACAGCCACCGGCCGAGCCGGCGGCCGTAGGCGGCGCCCCGTGCCGACGGCAACCGCGCGCTCACGCTGGCGCCTCCTTCCACTGCTCGACGAGTGCGATCACGGCGGCCACCGTCTCGTCGATCGTCAGGTGCGACGAGTCCACGACCGTCACGCCCTCGGCGGCCTCCAGGAACTCGGACACCGCGGCGTCCCGCGCGTCGCGCTGCACGATCTCGTCGCGGGTCCGGGCCAGCGCGTGCTCGTCGTCCGCGCCGTGCCGCTCCTTGGCGCGGCGCGCCAGCCGGGTGTCGGCATGAGCGGTCAGCAGCACGCGCACCGGGGCGTCGGGAGCGACCACGGTCGTGATGTCCCGGCCCTCCACGACCACGTCGCCCTCGTCGACCACGGCCCGCTGCCGCCGCCGCATCTCCGCCCGCACGCCGGGGTTCGCCGCCACCGTGCTCACCGCGTCGGTGATCCGCGTCGTCCGGATCGCGGTGCTCACATCCCGGTCGCCGACGTGCACGGTCGGCTCCGCCGGGTCGGTGCCCATCGTGAGGGGCAGTTCCCTCGCCAGGCGGCCGGCCTGGTCGGCGTCGGCGAGGTCGACCTGCTGCTCGAGCAGCCACCAGGTCAGCGCCCGGTACATGGCGCCGGTGTCCAGGTAGCGCAGGCCGAAGCTGCTCGCGACCCGCCGGGCCACGGTCGACTTGCCGGAGCCGGACGGACCATCGATGGCGACGACCAGTGCGGGCTGATCCACGCGGAAGACTCCTTACGGCGTCGGGACGGCTCGGGCATGAGGGTATCCGCGGCCGCTACTCGTGGACCGTCCACCCACGCTTTCGGAGCCCCGCCACCAGCTCGCCGCCCGCCTCGGGGCGCACGTCGAGCTCCACCGTGCCCATCGGCTGGCCCGGGCTGTGCTCGATCCGGACGTCCTCGATGTTGACTCCGGCAGCCCCGGCGTCGGCGAACAGCGCGGCAAGCTGGCCCGGCCGGTCGTCGACCACCACGGCGATGGTGGCGTACTCCACATGCGGCTCGCCGTGCTTGCCGGGCAGCCGGGCGCGCCCGTTCGCGCCGGCGGCGAGCAGCTCGCCCAGCACGGGCCCGCCGTCGGAATCCAGCGCCTCCAGCACCCGGTCCAGGTCACCGCGCAGCCGGCGCAGCACGTCGGCCACCGCCGCCGAGTTCGACGCGAGGATCTCCGTCCACAGCGCCGGGTCACCGGCAGCGACCCGGGTCACGTCGGTGACGCCCTGACCGGCCAGCCGCACCTCGTGGTCGGGCGCGTCCAGCATCCGTCCGGCCATCAGCGCCGCCACGACGTGCGGGGCGTGCGAGACCAGCGCGACGGCCGCGTCGTGCTCCGCCGGCGGCATGGTCACCGGGACGGCTCCGGCGGCCCGTACCACCGCCAGGGCGCGCGTCACGGCGTGCGGGTCGGTGCCGCTGTCCGGGCACAGCACCCACGGCCGCCCCTCGAACAGGTCGACCAGCGCGTTCTGCGCGCCGGACACCTCGCGGCCGGCCATCGGGTGCCCGCCCACGTACCGTCCCGGCTCCGCCGCCGCGGCGGCCACCTGGGAGACGGGCATCGCCTTCACGCTCGCCACGTCGGTGGCGTACTCCGCGGCGCCCTCGGCGAGCACCGCGGTCACCACCGCCCCCGTCGCCGCCGGGGGAACCGCGACCACGGCGATCGACGCGGGAGGCCCGGCACGGTCGTGAGCAGGGTCGTCGGCCCGGTAGTCGGCCCGGTAGTCGGCATGGCCGGCGCCCAGCCGCTCCGCCTCCGCCAGGGCGCGGGGGTCGCGGTCGCGCAGCCGAACCTCGACTCCGGCCCGGCGCAGCGCCAGCCCGATCGACGTCCCGAGCAGGCCGCTGCCCACGACGAGCACGCCGCGCCCGAGCAGCGCGGGTGCCGGCCGGCCGTTCACGGCAGGGTCGGCCCCGGTCATCGCGGCAGGTCCGTTCGCAGCTCGCGGGCCCCGTGCAGGTACACGTGCCGGACCTCGTCCCGCCGGAGGGACGTCTCGACGTGGGCAAGCAGCCGCACCACGCGGGGCATCGCTCCCGCCACCTCCATCTCCTGCGCGCACAGCAGCGGGACGCCCGTCACTCCGGCCGCCCGGGCGGCGTAGGCCGGGAACTCGGAGTGCAGGTCCGGCGTCGCGGTGAGCACGATGCTGATCACGTCGTCGACGGCCAGCCCGTTCCGTCCCAGGACCTCGCGCACCAGCTCGGCGACCCTGTCGAGCAGGTGCTCGCGCACGTCGGCCTCGAGTTGGGTGGCTCCGCGCAGTGCCCGTACCGCCATGATCGCTACAGGCCCACCTCGCGGTACAGGGCGCCCACCTCGTCGCGCGACAACGGGCGGGTCTTCCCGGGGCGCAGCTCGCCCAGCACGACCGGGCCGATCCTGGTGCGCACCAGCCGCCGCACCGGGTGCCCGACGGCGTCCAGAAGCCGCCGCACCACGTGCTTGCGGCCCTCGTGCAGCACGATCTCCAGCATCACCCGGCTTCCAGAGCGCCCCGCGATCCGGAAGTCGTCGACCGCGACCGTGCCGTCGTCCAGCTCCACGCCGGCGCGCAGCCGGGCGCCGAGCCCGCGCGGCACCGGCCCGGCCACCTCGGCGAGGTAGGTCTTGGCGACCTCGTAGCTCGGGTGGGTCAGCCGGTGCGCGAGGTCGCCGTCGTTGGTCAGCAGGATCAGCCCCTCGGTGTCGGCGTCCAGCCGCCCGACGTGGAACAGCCGGGTGCCCTCCCGGTCCGGGACGTAGTCGCCGAGGTTCGGCCGGCCCTGCGGGTCGCTCATCGTGCTCACCACGCCGCGGGGCTTGTTGAGCGCCAGGTGCACCAGGCCGGTCTCCGGCGGGGTCACCCGCATCCCGTCGACCCGGATCACGTCGGAAGCCGGGTCGACCCGCGTGCCCAGCGTCCGGACCGTGCTGCCGTTCACGTCCACCCTGCCCGCGGCGATCAGTGCCTCACACGCGCGGCGGCTGCCCACACCGGAGGCGGCGAGCACCTTCTGCAACCGGACACCGCCCTCAGGTCCTGCCATCGTCGCCGACCTCGTCGGCGTCCGGAAGGTACGGCGCCAGCGCCGGGAGCTCGTCGAGCGAGCTCATGCCCAGCCGCTCCAGGAAGTACGACGTCGTCCGGAACAGCGCCGCGCCCGTCTCGGCGTCGACGCCGGCCTCCTCCACCAGGCCGCGGGTCACCAGCGTGCGCATCACGCCGTCGCAGTTGACCCCGCGCACGGCCGACACCCGCCCGCGGGTCACCGGCTGCTTGTACGCCACGACGGCGAGCGTCTCGAGGGCGGCCTGGGTCAGCCGGGCCTGCTGACCGTCCAGCACGAACCGCTCCACGACCGGCGCGCACGCCGGGTTGGTGTACAGCCGCCACCCGCCGCCGATCTCGCGCAACTCGAAGCCCCTGCCGGCCACCCGGTACTCCTCGGACAGCTCGCGCAGGGTCGCCGCGACCTCCTCCCGGGGACGCTCGAGGACCTGCGCGAGCGTGACGTCCGCAACCGGCTCGTCGACCACCAGCAGCACGGCCTCGACCTGTGCCGACAGGGTTGGCTCCGTCATCCCTCCTGTCCTCCGGTCGTCGGGAGCTCGTCGAACTCGTCGCTCACCGCGACGTCCGCGTCGTCGCCGGTCCATCGTACGGTGAGCTCGCCGAGCGCCGTGACCTGCTCGAAGGTCACGGCCCGCACGCGGTACAGCTCCAGCAGCGCGAGGAACCGCGCCACCACGTGCAGCCGCGTGGGGCAGTCCGCCGCCAGCGCCCGGAACGTCGTCGTCCCGGCATCCCGCAGCCGGTCGACCAGCAGCGCCGCCTGCTCCCGGACGCTCACCAGCGGCCGGTGCAGGTGCGCGGTGGCGACCCGTGGCTCCGGCTTGGGCTCCAGTGCCGCGGCGGCCAGCGCGGCCAACTCGCCGGGGCCGAGCCCGACGACGACCTCCGGCAGCAACCGGGCGTAGCGCTCCTCGAGGCCGACCGCGCGCGGGAAGCGGCGCGCCTCGTCGGCCATCCGCGCGGCAAGGTCGGCCGCGACCTCCTTGTACGCCTTGTACTGCAGCAGCCTCGCGAACAGCAGGTCCCGGGCCTCCAGCAGCGCGAGGTCGTCCTCGTCCTCCACCTCCCCGCTCGGGACGAGCCGGGCGGCCTTCAGGTCGAGCAGCGTCGCCGCAACGACGAGGAAGTCGCTGGCCTGGTCGAGGTCCCACTCCGGCCCGGCGGCCGTGAGGTGGGCGATGAACTCGTCGGTGACCTGCGACAGGGCGACCTCGGTGACGTCCAGCTGATGCTTGGCGATCAGGCTCAGCAGCAGGTCGAACGGACCCTCGAAGTTGTCCAGGTGCACCTCGAACCCGGTGCCGCGCTCGGACGGTTCCCCCTCAGGCGCGTCCTCGCCCGTCACGCCGGCGCCCCCGCCGATCAGCGCGAGCGCGGCGGATCCCACCGGGCGAGCACCTCCCTGGCCAGCTGCCGGTACGCCTTCGCGCCGGGGGACGACGGCGCGAACGTGGTGATCGGCAGGCCGGCCACGGTGGTCTCCGGGAACCGGACCGTCCGCCCGACGACGGTGTGGAACAGCCGGTCGCCGAACGCGTCGCCGAGCCGGGCGAGCACCTCGCGACCGTGCACCGTGCGGGCGTCGTAGCGGGTCGCCAGCACGCCCTCGATCTCGAGGTCCGGGTTGAGCCGCTCCTGGACCTTCTCGATGGTGTCCATCAGCAGCGCCACCCCGCGCAGCGCGAAGTACTCGCACTCCAGCGGGACGATCACGCCGTGGGACGCGGTGAGCGCGTTGACCGTCAGCATGCCGAGCGAGGGCTGGCAGTCGATCAGGATCACGTCGTAGTCCGGGATCAGCGGCTTGATGACCCGGAACAGCGCGTGCTCCCGCGCCACCTCGCTCACCAGCTGGATCTCCCCCGCCGACAGGTCGATGTTGCTCGGCAGCAGGTCCATGCCCGGCACCGGGGTGTCGATCAACAGGTCCTGCGCCCGCAGGCCGCGCTCGATGATCAGGTTGTAGATGGACATCTCGAGGTCGTGCGCGTTGACCCCGAGGCCGACCGACAGCGCGCCCTGGGGGTCGAAGTCGACCAGCAGCACTTTCCGCCCGTAGTCGGCCATCGCCGCACCGAGGTTGATCGCCGTCGTGGTCTTGCCGACGCCGCCCTTCTGGTTGCACAGCGCAACCACCCGCGCCGGGCCGTGGTGATCGAGCGGCGCCGGCTGGGGGAACGTCTTGCGGGGGCGCCTCGTCGGGTCGGAGGACGACGCAACGCCCGCGTCGTCCTCCGGACTCGCCGCAGCGGGGTCGACCGACAGCGTGCCCATCAGGTCGTCCGTAGTCTGGGTGTTCACCAGCCCTCAGAGCTCCTCGGCCACGGACCAACTCATTTGCGCCGCGAGCCTACCTCGCATCGCGCGGATTGCGGTGCATGCCGCGCCCGGGGCCGGCGGTGTTCGGCGGTCACCGCACGCCGAACGGCACCCACGCCCGCTCGGACAGGTCGTCCACGTCGCTGCCGAGCACGCCGGCCGCGGACACGGTCCACAACGTGTCGCCGACCACGAGCGAGCGGCGGATCGTCGCGTCGAACCACCCCGCGTCGCCCGGGCGCGAGCCGGGGATCGGGTGCCGGACGGTCCCCACC
>JBMCTR010000057.1:0-8057 GCA_048622955.1 Actinomycetota bacterium | reverse complement strand
TACCGCGTGCTGGCGGCGGTCGACTGCGCCGTGATGCTGCTCGACGCGGCGAACGGGCTGGAGCCGCAGACCCTGAAGCTGTTCGACGTCTGCCGGCACCGCGGCATCCCCGTCATCACCTTCGTGAACAAGTGGGACCGCCCGGGCAAGCACGCGCTCGAGTTGTGCGACGAGCTGGAGAACCGGATCGGGTTGCGTCCCACCCCTCTGACCTGGCCGGTGGGAGAGGCCGGGCACTTCACCGGTCTGCTGGACCGCCGGTCCGGCACGATGAGCGTCTTCGAGCGCGCTCCGGGGGGCGCCCGCATCTCGGAGGAGCACAGCCTGGACGCGTCGACCGCCGACCGTGAGCACGGCGACGAATGGCGGACGGCCGTCGAGGAGGCCGCGCTGCTGGAAGAGTTCGACGTGCCGTCGTTCCTCGCCGGGAAGACGACCCCGCTGCTGTTCGGCGCGGCGATCGCCAACATCGGTGTGCGCCACCTGCTCGAGGTTCTCGCCGAGCTCGCCCCGCCGCCGGATGCACGGGTGGACAGCTCGGGCCGTCGCCGGGAACTGGAGCAGCCGTTCTCCGGGCTGGTGTTCAAGGTGCAGGCCGGGATGGACCGCGCGCACCGGGACCGGGTCGCGTTCGTGCGGGTCTGCTCCGGCCGCTTCGAGCGGGGTGAGGTCCTCACGCACGCGGACACCGGACGCGGGTTCGCCACGAAGTACGCCCAGGCGATGTTCGGCCGGGACCGCGAGACCGTCGATGTGGCATACCCGGGCGACATCGTCGGGCTGGTCAATGCGTCCGCGCTGCGGCCCGGCGACACGCTGTACGCCGACGGCGTCCCCGTGGAGTTTCCGTCGATCCCGTCGTTCGCTCCCGAGCACTTCGCGGTGGCTCGGGTGAGGGACGTGAGCAAGGGCAAGCAGTTCCGGCGCGGCATCGAGCAGCTGGAGCAGGAGGGCGTAGTCCAGATGCTGCGCTCGCAGGTGCGCGGCGAGGCTGCTCCGATCATGGCAGCCGTCGGGCCACTGCAGTTCGAGGTCGCAGCCCACCGGATGGAGCATGAGTTCGGGGCGCCCGTCGACCTGGAGCACCTGCCGTACACTCTGGCCCGGGCAACGTCGACGGCGGATGTCCCGATCCTGGAACGGGAGCGCGGGTGCGAGGTCGCCGTCCGGGATGACGGTACCGTGCTGGCACTGTTCACCGACCGGTGGCGCCTGGAGTCTGTCCGCAAGGCGCATCCCACCGCCACGCTCGAACCGCTCGTCGCCGACGCCGAGCAGTAGCCCGCGGGTGTCCGGGGACACCCGAACGAAAGCTTGGGGGAAGTCTGCCCGTGTCAGTCCTGCCGCGCAGGTCGACCGCCACGAAGCCGGAGGGCTTCTACGGCTGGCGGATCGTCGGCTACTCGGCGCTCGCGTTCGCGGCGACCGGCCCCGGCCAGACGGCCGGGATATCGGTGTTCGTCGACCCGTTGATCCGCGATCTGGACATCTCGCGGTCGGCGGTGTCCACGGCGTACCTGATCGGGACGCTGTCCGGCGCGCTCGCACTGCCGTGGGTGGGACGGGCGCTCGACCGGTACGGCGTCCGCCGCACGATGGCGGTCATCGGTGCGGTCTTCGGCGCGGTGCTGATCGCGCTGTCGGCCGTGTCGAGCATCGTGGGGCTCACCGCCGGGTTCGTGGGCGTGCGGATGGCCGGTCAGGGGGCGCTCGGACTGACGTCCACGACCGCGGCCGCGCTGTGGTTCGACCGGCGCCGGGGGACGGCGACGGGGATCGTGAGCGCCTTCGGGATGGTCGGCATCTCGATGACGCCCGTCGTGGCGGAGGCGTTGATCGCGTCGCACGGCTGGCGGTTGTCGTGGCTGGTCATCGGGGTTGCGGTGTGGCTCGTCGTGATCCCCGTCGCGCTGTTCGGCATGCGCGACCATCCGGCCGCCCTGGGCCAGTGGCCCGACGGGCGCGCGCCGGGGTCCGGCACGGCTGCGGTCTGGGGCGTGGACCGGTGGACGGCGGTGCGCCACCCGTTCTTCTGGGTCGTCGCCGGGGGCGTGGCCGTGGTCGGCATGCTCGCGACGGGCGTCAACTTCCACCAGATCAGCCTGCTGGGCGAGCGGGGCCTGAGTCCCGCCGAGGCGGCCGTGAACTTCGTGCCGCAGACGATTGCCGCGCTGGCGGCCACCCTGGGCACCGGGATTCTCGCCGACCGGGTGCGGCACCGGTGGCTGATCGTCGGCGCCATGGTCATGCTCGGTCTCGGTCTCGCGTGGGCGACCTGGGTGACGCCCGGGCTGTCCGCAGTCCTGTTCGGTGCGCTGATCGGGAGCGCCCAGGGAGGCATGCGGGCCGTGGAGGTGGCGACGTTCCCGCGGTACTTCGGCACCCGGCACATCGGCTCCATCCGGGGGATCCTGGTGGCATTGGCGGTCGCGTCGACGGCGTTCGGGCCGCTGCTGTTCGCGTCCGCGCGCGAGCTGACCGGCAGCTACACCGCGGTGCTGCTGGCCAGCCTGCCGTTGCCGGCACTCGTCATGGCCGCGGGGCTCGTCGTTCGCGCCCCATCGTTCGACCGCGCTGCAACGGGCCCTACCGGGCGGTGACGCTCATCGTGTCGAGGGGCATCTCCACCCAGGTCGACCCGGGGGCGAGCAGCAGCGGATCGCCATCCTCGGTGGTGAACTCGAACGGCTCGTTGGGCCCCGCCTTGCTCCAGCTGCCGTTGATCACGGCGTCACCGGTGAACAACTGGAGCGAACCGGAGGCGTCGACCAGATCGAGGATGATCATCGCAGCATCGGCCTGCGGAAAGCTCCAGTCCCGTGCCGCCCGCAGGACGATGACGTTGTCGGCGGCGACCTGCTCACCGTTCTCCAGGACATGCTCCGACCAGTCCTCCGACCGCAGCCAGCGGCCGCGTTGCGCGTCGTAGCTCCAGGTCGCCGTCGACGTCCCGCCGTACCCGATGGTCACGGCCGACGCTGCCGACCCGTTCTGCTGCGGGCTGGAGCCCTCCACGCCGTCGGCGTACCGGAAGAACGGCGCGGGCGGCTCGGTCCGTTCGCTCAACCTGATCAACTCGTCCGGCTGCGCGAACACGTGGTTGGGCGAGGTCCGGGTGTCGTCGAGGTGGTAGGTCCCCCGCGGGACCCGGAGTGTGCCGATGTTGGCCACGTCCGCGGTGGCGTCGACGTGGTCGACCACCCACTGCTGCCCCATGGTGTTGGCCAGCACCCCGCGCGTCGGGCCGGCGATCGGCGCGTCCATGGGTCGCAGCGAACGGACCGGCCCTATCTCCGCGGGCAGCGTGGAATGGAAGATCGCAGCCAGCCTGGTGGTGGCGCCGGTGATGGGCTCGACGAACACGATGTCGGCGTCACCCAGTCCGCGGTGCGGGTGCGCCGCGGGTGTGTTGGAGATCTTGACCACCACGGCGGGATGGTCCAGCCCGGTGGTCGTCGGCAGGCCGGTCAGCGGCGCCGGTGGGCCGGGGGTCGTTTCGTCCGCCGACGGGTCCTTCGGCGTGGCTCCCGCGCCGTGGTCCGCCACGCCCACGGTCTTGGCGCCGCCCGCGCCCCCGCCCGCCGTGGCGTCGATTTGCCAGAGCACCAACGCACCGGCGAAGAGCACCAGCACCAACGCGACACCGGCCAGAGACATCTCGCGGCCGGCACCGCCGGCCTGCTCGAGCCGGCGGCGGCCACGGCGGCGCCGGCTGGGTTCGCGGGAAGACACGCGCCCATTGTCACAATTTCGCGCGCGCCGTCATGCCGGGCCGCGGCGCGCGAGGTGTGACGGCCTACGGGTGGCCGCCCGATTCCCGCGCCCGTCGGTACGAGCGCTCGATCTCGGCCTCGGCGTCCGTACGCCCCGCCCACTGGGGGTCCTCCACCGACTTGCCCGGCTCGAGATCCTTGTAGACCTCGAAGAAGTGCTGGATCTCCATCCGCTCGTACGCAGGGATGTCGTCGAGATCCGTGACACCGTGGTGGCGGACGTCACCCGCCGGCACGCACAGGATCTTGTCGTCCCCGCCCGCCTCGTCGATCATCCGGAACATGCCGATGGCCCGGCACCGGATCAGGCACCCCGGGAACGTCGGCTCCTCGATCAGCACGAGGGCGTCGAGCGGGTCGCCGTCCTCCCCCAGAGTGCCCTCGACGAAGCCGTAGTCGGCCGGATACCGCGTCGAAGTGAACAGCCGGCGGTCAAGCTTGATCCGCCCGGTCTCGTGGTCCAGCTCGTACTTGTTCCTGCTGCCCGCCGGTATCTCGACGGTGACGTCGAACTCCACTGGGGTGCCTCCTCGGTACTCCATGCTCGCAGGTCGACAAGGTACGAGGCGGCAGAAGCGGGACGGCGACCGACCGCGTACGGTGTCGCACTGTGGGCCGTGCCACCGTCGCCGTCGTCTCCGCGGTCAGCATTGGGGCGCTCGCCGCGGCCGGGTCCGTGGTGTACGCGGTCGCCGGCAACCCGTTCGCGGAACCCCCGCCGGCACCCACCCTCACTCCCATGCCGACGTCCACACCCACGCCGGCGCCCACGGTGCTGGCGGCTTCGCGGGAGCGAGCGGCCCCTCCGGACGGCGCGCTCGCCGAAGCGCTCGCGGGCCCGCTGGGCAGCGGTGCCCTCGGCGGCCGGACCGGCGTGTCCGTGGCGGACCTCGCCACGGGCGACGTGCTGTACGAGCAGAACGCGGCCACGCCGATGACGCCCGCGAGCACGTTGAAGCTCCTCACGGCCGTGGCAGCGCTCGAGGTGCTGGGGCCGGACCAGCGGTTCCGCACCCGCGTGGTCGCCGGCGCGGACCCGGACGAGATCGTCCTGGTGGGCGGCGGCGACCCGATGCTCACGACCGACGACCCCCGGATGTCCCGGCCCACAATGCTGGGCGACCTGGCCGACAGCACGGCTGCAACGCTGGAGGACCGGGGCGTCTCGACGGTCCGGCTCGCCGTCGACGACTCGCTGTTCTCCGGCCCGGCGGCCAACCCCGCCTGGGAGCCCGGTTACATCGCTTCGGGCGTGGTCGCCCCGGTGTCCGCGCTGGCCGTAGACGGTGGGCGGGAGACGCCGGGCCTGCGGGAGCGGTCACCCGACCCTGCCCTGGTGGCCGGCGCCGCGTTCGCGGAGATGCTGGAGGACCGGGACATCACCGTCGAGGGCGAGCCGGGGCGCACGACCGCGGCACCCGAGGCGCGGGAGCTCGCGGCCGTGGCGTCGGCGCCGCTGGTGGACGTCGTGGAACACGTGATCGCGGCGAGCGACAACGACGGGGCCGAGGTGCTCCTGCGGCACGCCGCGCTCGGCCTCGGGCGCCCGGGGAGCACGGAGGAGGCGACCGCGGCGGTTGTTGAGGTCCTCGACGGGCTCGGGGTCGACTCCTCGGACGTGGTGCTCCTCGACGGCAGCGGCCTCGCGCGAGGCAGTTCCGTGCCGCCGGGCACGCTGGTGGAGGTGCTGGTGCTCGCCGCCTCCCCGGACCACGCCGAGTTGCGCCCGGTGCTCACCGGGCTGCCCGTGGCGGCGTGGAACGGCACGCTGGACGACCGGATCGGCGACGCGCCCGGGCTGGTGCGGGCCAAGACGGGGACGCTCAGCGGCGTGCACACGCTCTCCGGGATCGCGGAGAGCGGGGAGAGCGGCCTCGCGTTCGCGGTGCTCGCCAACGACGCACCGGACGCCCTGGCGGCCATGGCGGCACTGGACGACGTGGCGGAGGCGCTGGCGCACTGCGGCTGCTACGGCGGCTCGCCGGCCGAGCAGCCCGGCGAGCCGTCGGGTGAAAACGGCATGCCCGACTGACGTAGCGTGAGCATATGACGAACGAGCAGGCACGGGCCGACATGATCGACTGGGACCTCGCCGTCGCGACGGCCCGCCGGCTGACCAGGCCCGGCCCCAGGGTGACCGTGGGCGACGCCCGCGAGGTCGTCGGCGACATCCGCCGGTTCGCCGAGTCGGCGGAGGCGCCGGTGCGCGAGTTCACCGGGCTGGACGGCTCGGCCGGTGCCGCGCCCGTCATCGTGGTCGACCGTGCCGGATGGGTCCAGGCCAACGCCGACGGCATGCGGGACCTGATCTCGCCGCTGGTCCACAAGCTGCGCGCGGAGCGGCCGGGCGCGGGTCTGATGGACCAGGTCGGGCCCAAGCTGACCGGGCTGGAGACGGGTGCGCTGCTGGCCTTCCTGTCCGGGAAGGTGCTCGGCCAGTTCGATCCGTTCTGGACCGACGGTGACGGGCAGCAGGGCAGGCTGCTGCTGGTGGCGCCGAACGTCGTCCACGTCGAGCGGGAGTTGCGTGTCAAGCCCAAGGACTTCCGGATGTGGGTGTGCCTGCACGAGGAGACCCACCGGGTGCAGTTCACCACCGTGCCCTGGTTGCGCGACTACCTCAAGCAGCAGATCGCCGAGTTCGTCGACGCGACCGACACCGACGCGTCGGTCCTGCTGTCCCGGATGCGTGAGGTGCTCCGGACGGTGTTGCGGCGGGAGCCGGACGCGGGCGAGCAGCCGCGCTCGCTCCTCGACCTCGTCCAGTCGCCCGAACAGCGGGCGGTCATCGACCGGGTGACGGCCGTGATGTCGCTGCTCGAAGGGCATGCCGAGGTGGTGATGGACGACGTCGGGCCCGAGGTCGTACCGAGCGTCGAGGCCATCCGGAAGAAGTTCCAGCGCCGGCGGACGAGTGCCCGGGGGCTGGACAAGGCGGCGCGCCGCTTCCTCGGCCTCGATGCCAAGCTCCGCCAGTACCGGGACGGAGCCAAGTTCGTCCGCGCGGTGATCGACGACGTCGGAATGGCTCGATTCAACCGGGTGTGGGAGTCGCCGGAGGCGCTGCCGTCGCTGGACGAGATCACCGATCCGGTCGCCTGGGTGCGCCGGCAGTACGGCGAGCCGGCGCTGTCGCCGTAACCATGCGGCCGCCGACTCCGGCTGTCCGGCAGCACCGGCCCGGGGGCGGTTCACGTCCCGCCCGGGTGAACAGCGCGACGCTGGAGGTGCGGCGGGCGGTCCGGGAGGCGCTGGCCGAACTGGCCCCCCGGCGCCCGGTGCTCGTGGCGTGTTCGGGCGGTCCGGACTCGCTGGCGCTGGCGGCCGCGGTGGCCTTTGTCGCGGAGCGCGGCGGACACCGCGCCGGTGCGGTGACCGTGGACCATGGCCTGTCGCCGGGATCGGCGGAGCGGGCGAGGCAGGTCGCGGCAGCGATGTCCGACCTGGGGCTGGACCCGGTCGAGGTGGTTCACGTCCTCGTGACCGCGACCGGGCGCGGCCCCGAGGGCGACGCGCGGGCCGCGAGGTACGGCGCGCTGGACGCTGCGGTGTCCCGGCACGGTGCGGCGGCGGTGCTGCTGGGGCAGACGCGGGACGATCAGGCCGAGACCGTGTTCCTCGGGTTGGCCCGCGGGTCGGGTGCCCGGTCGCTGGCCGGCATGGCGCCCGCGTCGGGCCACTACCGGCGCCCGCTGCTCGCCCTGCCCCGGGAGACCGTCCGGTCCGCCGTGCCGGCCGGCGTCGTCCCGTGGGAGGACCCGGACAACGTGGACCCGGCGTACGCCCGGGCGAGGGTCCGGCATCGCGTCCTTCCGGTCCTGGAATCGGAGCTGGGCCCCGGTGTGGCGGCCGCGCTGGCGCGCACCGCGGACCTGTTGCGCGCCGACGCCGATGGGCTGGACGAGTGGGCGGACCGGGCGGCCGAACGGTGCCTGGTGGCCGCCCCCCGGGCCGACCGTGGGGACGCCCGCGCACACGAGGGCACGGTGGAGGACACGGAGGTGCGGCTCGACGTGCCGCAGCTGTCTGCGCTACCACTCGCCGTGCGGTCTCGGGTGCTGCGGCGGGCGGCGATCGTCGCGGGAAGCCCTCCGACCGACCTCACGGCCGGGCACGTCCAGTCGCTCGACGCCCTCGTCACCCGGTGGCACGGCCAGCGCGGTATCGACCTCCCGGGTGGCGTCCGCGCAGCCCGCCGGGGCCCAATGATCACGTTAACCACCGCTTCGGGTCCTTTACCAGGCGCGGAGCCCTGGTAAAGGACCCGAAGCGGTGGTTAACGTG
>JBMCTR010000056.1:0-8073 GCA_048622955.1 Actinomycetota bacterium | reverse complement strand
AGCCCGAGGTCGTCGTGCGACTGCTCGGCGATCGCCGCCACCGCGCGGGAGACCCCGATGCCGTACGAGCCCATGGTGACGGTCACCCGCTCGCCGTGCTCGTCCAGCACCCGCAGGTCCAGCGCGTCCGCGTACTTGCGGCCGAGTTGGAAGATGTGCCCGATCTCGATGCCACGCGCGATCTCCAGCGTGCCCCCGCACTCCGGGCAGCGGTCGCCGTCGCGGACCTCGGCGGCCTCGATCGTCCCGTCGGCCTCGAAGTCGCGCCCGGCGACGAGGTCGAACACGTGCCGGCCCTCCTGGTTGGCGCCGGTGATCCACCGGGTCCCGCGGACGACGCGCGGGTCCACCAGGTACCGGACGCCCGACTCCGAGCCGGCGCCGAGCGCCTGCGGCCCCACGTACCCGCGCACCAGCGCCGGGTGGCCGGCGAAGTCCTCCTCGGTGAACGGCTCGGGCACCGCGGGACCGACCTGGGCCTCGAGCCGCTTCATGTCCACATCGCGGTCCCCCGGCAGGCCGACGACCAGCGGCTCCCGCCGCCCGTCCGGGTACGTGAGCATGACGATCACGTTCTTCAGCGTGTCGGCCGCCGTCCAGTCCCGGTCGGCGCGGCGGAGGTCCTCGCGCTTGTTCGCGAGGGCGACGAGGGTCTCGATCGTCGGCGTGTCCGGCGTGTCCTCGACGTGCGCGGCGGGCACGCCGTCGTACGGCTGCTCCTCCGGGACCGGCGTGGTCACCACCTCGACGTTGGCGGCGTAGTCACACGAGGTACACCGCACGAAGGTGTCCTCGCCGCTCTCGCACGGCGCGAGGAACTCCTCGCTGCGGCTGCCGCCCATGGCCCCGGACTCCGCGGCGCAGATCACATAGGACAGGCCGAGCCGGTCGAACGTGTTGATGTACGCCTGCCGGTGCTGCTCGTAGGAGCGCTGCAGGCCGGCGTCGTCGACGTCGAACGAGTACGAGTCCTTCATCACGAACTCACGACCGCGCAGCAGCCCCGCGCGCGGGCGCGCCTCGTCGCGGTACTTCGTCTGGATCTGGTAGATCGACAGCGGCAGGTCCCTGTACGAGGAGTACAGGTCCTTGACCATCAGCGTGAAGAACTCCTCATGGGTGGGCCCCAGCAGGTAGTCGGCGCCCTTGCGGTCCTGCAGCCGGAACAGCAGGTCGCCGTACTCCGTCCAGCGGCCGGTGACCTCGTACGGCTCGCGCGGCAGCAGCGCCGGGAAGTGCACCTCCTGCGCGCCCGAGCGGTCCATCTCCTCGCGGATGACCCGCTCCACGTTGCGGAACACCTCGTAGCCCAGCGGCAGCCAGGAGAAGATGCCCGGCGCGACGCGCCGGATGTAGCCCGCTCGCACCAGCAGCTTGTGGCTCGGCACCTCGGCATCCGCCGGGTCGTCCCGCAGGGTCCGCAGGAACAGCGTCGACATCCGCACGACCACGTCGGTCTCCCTCGGTGAAGCAGTCTTATCGCTGACCGGCCGAGAATACCTCCCGATCTCCCGGCTGCAGCGTCGCGGCGAGGTAGGAGGTCGTCCCGTCGCCCTGCAGTTCGCGGGCGGCGGCGAGCGCGCCGTAGGCGACCCAGGCAAGCGAGCCGCCGGTCGACACGCGCCGCACGCCGAGGCGGGCGAGCTCGGCGGTGGCCGGCGCGCCGGGCACGCTGAGGACGTTCACCGGCGCTGGGACCTCCGCGACGACCCGCCCGATCTCGGCCGCAGCGCTCAGGCCCGGCGCGTAGGCGACGTCCGCACCCGCCTCGCGGTAGGCCGCCAGCCGCGCGACCGTGTCGTCGAGGTCGTCCACGCCGTAGAGGTGGTTCTCCGCGCGGGCGGTGAGGACGAGCCCGTGGCCGGACGCGGCCGCCGCCGCCTCCCGTACCCGCTCGACGGCGACGTCGGCGGGCAGCACACCGCGCGCGGGGTCGTAGTCCTCGATGGAGCATCCGGCCGCACCGGTCGCCGCGACCAGCTCGACCGTCCGCGCCACGCCGCCCGGCTCCCCCGGGAAGCACGCCTCGGTGTCCACGCTCACCGGGACCGCCACGGCCGCCGCCATGGCCTCGGCGTGCGCCAGCAGCTCGTCCCGGCGAACCTGCTGGTCGCGTCGCCCGAGCGAGGCCGCGTGGCCCGAACTGGTGGTGGCCAGCGCGGGGAAGCCGAGGTGCTCGAGCAGCTTCGCCGACCCGATGTCCCACGCGTTGGGCATGATGAACAGGCCGTCCTGGTGCAGGCTGCGGAAACGTTCAATGAGAGTCATGGCTCCTCGGTGCGCTGGTTAGTCCGCCGGTAAGATCGGGAACGATCACATGGTAGATCCACGCGGGGCCGGCCGCGGCTCCCGATCACCGAAGCACAGGAGGACTCCCCCATGCTTGCTGTACTCGCACTGGTCTGTTTCGTGCTCGAGCTGTTCGACGTGACGCTCGGCCAGTTTGACCTCGTCACGCTGGGCCTTGCGTTGGTGGCCGCGCACCTGGCCTTCGGCATTTCGATCACTCCCTGGCGCGGGCGCCGGCGCTAGCCGCTACCGCTCGGCCAGTAGCTGCAGCCCGCCCTCGTCCGCACCTCGCCGCATGACGATCTCGGTGGTGCGGTCGAACGCGGTCTCCAGCCAGGACGTCGACGCCGTCCCCGGGTCGCCGCCGTCGAGCGCGGACGCGACGTCCACCACGCCCACGGGGAACGCGTCGGTCTGCAGCAGCGGCAGGTACTCCGCGCCGGTGGCGGCGAACCCGGCCGAGCCGGGCTGCTCGGTGACCGTGAACCGCACCAGCAGCCCCTCGTTCCGCGGCTGCCCCGGGGTGCGGTGCGCGGCCATCAGGTTGCCCATCCCGTACACCACCCACTCGCCGTCGATGTTCTCCAGCGGCTGGACGACGTGGGCGTGGTGGCCGAGCATCAGGTCGATGTCCGGGGAACCGAGCAGCCGCGCCGCGAGGTCCTCCTGCATCTCGTTGGGCTCGTGCACGTACTCGTTGCCCCAGTGCATGGACAGGATGACGAACTCGGCGCCGCGTTCCCGCGCTGCCGCCGCCTCGTCCAGGATCGCCTGCTCGTCGATCAGGTTCGACCGCCAGGCCTCGCCGTCCGGGTACGGCAGGCCGTTGAAGTTCTGGGTGTACGACAGCAGCCCCACCGTGACCGGCCCCTGGTCCGTCGCCACGTCGACCAGCGTCGGCGTGGCGGCCTCGTCGGCCGTGCGGGCCGAGCCGGCGTGCGCCAGCCCCGCATCGTCGAGGTAGTCGAGCGTCCGCTCGATGCCCGGCGCGCCCCGGTCGAAGGTGTGGTTGGAGGCCGTGGTGCACGCGGAGTACCCGGTCTCGACCAGGGCAGGCACGATCTGCGGCGGCCCGGAGAACAGCGGGTAGCCGTCGTACGGCCCGCCTTCCGGGGCCAGCGGCGTCTCGAGGTGGCAGATGCCGAGGTCGGCCCCGCTGACCACCGGCGCGATACTCGCCAACTGCGGCGCGAAGTTCCACGTCCCGTCGCCGCCCGCGTCCCGCCGCGCCTGGGCCCACAACCGCTCGTGCAGCACCACGTCGCCCGTGGCGACGACGGTGAACTCCCGCGGTGGCACCAACGAGGCCACGACACGCGTCGCCGCCGGCACGGGTGCCGGTGGCAGTATCCCCTCCCCCAGCTTGGCCGGCGTGTCTCCCGAGCCGCACGCGGCCACCATGCCGCCGATGGCCACCACGACCAGCAGCCGGCGCCCCTCCACGAGCGCCAAGTCTGCCCGGCGGCCGGCGGCGCCCGCCATGCGATTGCCCAGATGCTCAGAACAGCACGGTCGCGAAGGTGCCGACCTCGCGGAACCCCACCCGGTCGTACGCCGCGCGGGCCGCGGCGTTGTAGTCGTTGACGTACAGCGACACGGTCGGTGCGACCTCGCGGAGGGCCGCGGCCGCGACGGCGGCCATCCCGCCGACCGCCAGGCCGCGTCCCCGGCGGTCCGGCCGGACCCACACCCCCTGGACCTGGCAGGCGAGCGGCGTCACCGCACCGATCTCGGCCTTGAAGATGACCTCGCCGCGCTCGAACCGGGCGAACGCCCGGCCCGTGCGCACCAGTTCCGCCACCCGCGCCCGGTACTGCGCGCCGTTGTCGGCTCCCACCGGCGAGACGCCGACCTCCTCGGTGAACATCGCGATCGAGGCGGGGAACAGCCGGTCGATCTCCTCGGGCCGCACCCTGCGCACCAGCGGGTCGGGGCGGACGTCGGGGTCGCTCCCCAGTGCCAGCACCGGCTGCCGGGCGCGCACCTCGCGGGCCGGCCCCCACGACGCACGCAGCAGGTCCCACATCCCGAGCACCGCTCCGGCGGGTCCCACGATCGACGAGCAGGTACGGCCGGTGCGCGTGGCGAGGTGCGCGAACGTCCGGACCGCCGGCGGCGTCGCCGCGACGGGGACCAGGTTCGCGCCGGAGTAGCACAGCGAGACCAGGCGGTCGTCCTCCCGGTAGCCCCACAGCCGGCCGCCGAGGCGTCCCGGCTCGAGGCCGGACGCGTGGACCCGGGAGGCCACGAAGACGTCCATCACGGGGTCGCGGCTGAGGAACTCGCGAACCTCGGGCAGGTCCGCGGTCGTCATGGGCCGGACCGCCGCGGTCGTCTCCAGCATCCCCGGCCTCCTCCGCGGGCCCTGCTCCCGGTGTCACGCCGAGCGTACGCGCCGCGCGGGCGGCGCCGCAGCCGTCAGCCGACGACGTCCACGGACGGCGGGCCCGAGGGGACGTCCATCTCCTCCGCGAGCCGCATCGCCTCGTCGAGCAGCGTTTCGACGATCTGGGACTCCGGGACGGTCTTGATGACCTCGCCCTTGACGAAGATCTGGCCCTTGCCGTTGCCGGAGGCGACGCCGAGGTCGGCCTCGCGGGCCTCCCCCGGGCCGTTGACGATGCAGCCCATGACCGCCACGCGCAGCGGCACCTCCATGCCCTCGAGACCGGCGGTCACCTTGTCGGCGAGCGTGTAGACGTCCACCTGCGCGCGGCCGCAGGACGGGCAGGACACGATCTCCAGCCGGCGCTGCCGCAGGTTCAGCGACTCCAGGATCTGCAGGCCGACCTTGACCTCCTCGACCGGCGGGGCCGACAGCGACACGCGGATGGTGTCGCCGATGCCCTTCGCCAGCAGCGTCCCGAACGCCACCGACGACTTGACCGTCCCCTGGAACGCGGGGCCGGCCTCGGTGACGCCGAGGTGCAGCGGCCAGTCGCCGCGCTCGGCGAGCATCTCGTACGCCTGCACCATCACCACGGGGTCGTGGTGCTTCACCGAGATCTTGAAGTCGTGGAAGTCGTGCTCCTCGAACAGCGAGGCCTCCCACACCGCCGACTCCACGAGGGCCTCGGCGGTGGGCTTGCCGTACCGGTCCAGTTGCCGCTTGTCCAGTGACCCGGCGTTGACGCCGATCCGCAGCGACACGCCCGCGTCGGCCGCGGCCTTGGCGATCTCGCCGACCCGGTCGTCGAACTTGCGGATGTTGCCGGGGTTGACGCGTACCCCGGCGCAGCCGGCGTCGATGGCCGCGAACACGTACTTCGGCTGGAAGTGGATGTCGGCGATCACCGGGATCTGCGACTTCTGCGCGATCGCCGGCAGCGCCGCGGCGTCGTCCGCGCTCGGGCACGCCACCCGGACGATGTCGCAGCCCGCCGCGGTCAGTTCCGCGATCTGCTGCAGGGTGGCGTTGATGTCGGTGGTCGGCGTGGTCGTCATCGACTGGACGCTGATCGGGGCGCCTCCCCCGACCTCGACGTCGCCCACCCGGATCATGCGGGACGGGCGGCGCGGTGCGAGGACCGGCGCAGGCGCGCCCGGCATCCCAAGCTGAACCGTCATGCTTCCATTCTCCCAGCCTCAGCCGGACAGCCGGATCGGGTTCACGATGTCCGCGTACAGCAGCAGCACCGCCACGCTGATCAGCACGACCGCCATGCCGTAGGCCAGCGGCAGCGCCTTGGCGACGTCGACCGGACGCGGGGCGGGCCGGCGCGTCAGCTTGGCCCAGCCGCGCTTGATGCCCTCCCACACGGCTCCGGCGAGGTGCCCTCCGTCCAGCGGCAGCAGCGGGACCAGGTTGATCAGCGCGATGGCCATGTTGAAGCTGGCCAGCAGCATGATGAACGTGGCGATCCGGTCGGTGACGCCGATGTCGGCGCTGGCGATCTCGCCGCCGATCCGGCCGGCGCCGACGATGCCGACCGGCCCCATCGGGTCGCGCTCGGCGCCGCCGAAGGCTGCGTCCCACACGCCGACCATCCGCTCGGGGATCGAGATCACCGCCTCGGCCGTCCGCGCGGTGAAGTCCCCGACCCACACGAGCGCGGCGAGCGGGTCCTGCCGCTCCACCTCGGTCACAGGCGCCACGCCGAGGAAGCCGACCGTCACGAGTTCGTCGGACATCCCCTGCCGGTCGGCCGGCCGCTCGGTCGCGATCAGGTCGGGGGTCAGCGTCACCTGGCGCCCGTCCCGCTCGACGACGACGGTCGCCTCGCCCGCTCCGGCGTCGCGGATCAGTTGCGTCGCCTCGTCCCAGGAGGTGACGGGCGTGCCGTTGATCGAGACGAACTCGTCGCCCTGCTGGAATCCGGCCCGCGCGGCGGGTGCCTCCTGGTCGCCGGGCAGGCACTCGCTCCTGTTCGCGTCTGCGGGGATCACGCACTCGGAGACCTCGGACACCGTCGGCTTGGCCACCGCGATGCCGAACGTCATCAGCACCGTACCCGCGAGCACGACCGCGAGGAGCACGTTCATCAGCGGGCCGCCGAGCATCACGAGGAACTTCTTCCACCACGGCTGGCGGTAGAAGACGCGGTCCTCGTCGCCGGGCTCGATCTCCACCTTGGCGGCGCGCCGGGCGTCCTCGATCATCGACTGGAACGGCCCGGTGCTCGCGCTGCGCAGCTTGTTGGGGCTGTCGCCCGGCTCCGGCGGCAGCATGCCGATCATGCGGACGTAGCCGCCGAGCGGGATGGCCTTGATGCCGTACTCGGTCTCGCCACGCCGCTTGGACCACAGGGTCCGGCCGAAGCCGACCATGTACTGGCTGACCTTGAAGCCGAACAGCTTCGCCGGCACCAGGTGGCCGACCTCGTGCAGTGCGATCGACGCCAGCAGGACGATCGCGAACGCGACGATGCCGACGGCGGCGAGCCAGTCCATCTACCCTCCGATGATCCCGCGAGCGCGGTCTCGCGCCCAGGCTTCCGCAGCCAGAACGTCGTCGACCCCCGTCACGTTCCCGCCGTCGTGCTCGGCGAGCACGCTCGCCACGGTGTCGACGATGGCGGGGAACGCCAGCCGCCCGGCGAGGAACGCCTCGACGCACTCCTCGTTCGCCGCGTTGTAGACCGCCGGCGCCGTCCCGCCGCGGCCGCCGGCCTCCCGGGCGAGGGTGACGGCGGGGAACGCCTCGTCGTCGAGTGGCGCGAACTCCCAGGTCGTCGCGCCTGTCCAGTCGCAGCCGGGCGCGGCGTCCGGCACGCGGTCCGGCCAGCCGAGCGCGACCGCGATCGGGATCTTCATGCTCGGAGGGCTCGCCTGCGCCAGCGTGGACCCGTCCACGAACTCGACCATGGAGTGGACGATCGACTGCGGGTGGACCACGACGTCGATCGCGTCGAACGGGACGTCGAACAGCAGGTGCGCCTCGATGACCTCGAGCCCCTTGTTGACGAGGGTGGCGCAGTTGACCGTGATGACCCGGCCCATGTCCCAGGTGGGGTGCGCGAGCGCCTGCTCCGGCGTGACGCCGGCCAGTTCGTCGCGGCCGCGGCCGCGGAACGGCCCGCCGCTGGCGGTGAGGACGAGCCGGCGCACCTCGTCGTGCCGTCCGCCGCGCAGGCACTGGGCGAGCGCGGAGTGCTCGCTGTCCACGGGGACGATCTGACCGGGCTTGGCCCGGGCCGTCACGAGGGGCCCGCCGACGATGAGCGACTCCTTGTTCGCCAGGGCCAGCGTCCGGCCCGCGTCGAGGGCGGCCAGGGTGGGACGGAGGCCGATCGAGCCGGTGATGCCGTTGAGGACGGTGTCGCACGGGTACGCGGCCAGTTCGGT
>JBMCTR010000055.1:0-8136 GCA_048622955.1 Actinomycetota bacterium | reverse complement strand
TGACCTCGGCGTAGCCGTCCGCCGTCAGGCCGACCTCGACCTCCACCAGCACGGAGTCCGACTCCGCAACGCGCTCGACCTCGACCCGCGCCTCCCCGCCGGGTCCCGCGGTAAGTGCGGCCAGCGGGACGGCCAGCACCTCGCCCTCGGTGCTCGTCACCGGGATCGTGACCCGGATGTTGGCCGCCCGCAGCGCCTCGACTTGCTCGCCGGTGAGCTCCTCGGGACTGATCGTGACGTCGTAGCCCGCCGCCTCGTCTCCCTCGGCCGCGGCGATGCCCGTGATCGGCGCCTCGACCTGCTCACCGGTCGGCAGGTCGAGCAGGGCGGTCATGTCCTCGGACAGGTTCTCCCGGTCCGCGTCGTCCACGTTCGCCACGACCACCATGTCGGCGCCGCTGACCGTCATGACCGGGCCGCTCACCTCGTCGCCGCGTTCCACCCCCACCGCGTCGACCCGGCGCGGCAGGCTCGCCACGTAGACCACCTCGGACGCGGGCATCGGCGTGCTCGCGGCCACCTGCGCCTCCTCGAGCGTGGCCCGCGCCTCGGACAACCGGGAGCGGGCGGCGCCGAGCGCGTCCTCCTCGGCGGAGGTGTCGGGGCCCTCGAGCAGCTCCTCGAGCCGCACTTCGGCCAGTTCGAGCTGGTCCTCCGCCTCGGCGATCCGCTGCTCGTCCCCAGCCTCCTCGGCCGCCTCGAGCTCGCGCTCCGCGCGGTCGACCTCCTGCTCGGCCGCGACCTGCTGGGACTCGCTGGGGCCCTCCGACGCGGCCGCCAGCGCCTGCTCGGCGTTCCGCACCTCATTCTCCGCGCCGTCAACCGCCTGCTGTGCCGCGTCCAGCTCACTCAGGGCCTGCGAGTCGGCCTCCGGCGGCTCGTACCCGACCTCGTCGTAGAGCGCCCGGACCGCGCGGCCGGTCGCAGCGGTGTAGCTCTCGTCGACGGTTCCCGGATCGAAGCCGAGCTCTTCCAGGGTCTCCTCGAGTTGCTCGACGTCGGGCCCCGACATTCCCGGACCCAGCGTCCGGTACGTCGGCAGGTCCCCTTCGAGCGCGATGACGGGCCGGCCGGCGATCTCGAGCAGCGGCTCTCCCTCCGCGATCTCGTCGCCCACCTCCGGCACCCCGCCCGTCACGATCGGGGGGACCTGGAGATTGCTGATCTGCACTGTGACCTCGACGGCACCGGCGAACGAGGCGTCGCCCCGGGTGACCACCCGGCTTTCGAGCATCCGCCGCTCGACGGGAACCGTGATCGCGCCCGCCTCGGGTGCGGCGGTCTCCGCGGCGGCGTCCGCAGGCGAGCGCAGCAGGCTCCCTGCGACGAGCCCCGCAGCGAGTGCGACCGTGGCGACACCGGCGACGACGAGCAGTGTCCGCTTCCGGTCGCGCATCAGCCGTCGCTCTCGTCCTCGCCGTCGTCGTCGGCGTTACCGGGGCCGCGCCGGCGCTCGGCCATCTGGTCACGGAACCGCTCGAGCTCGGCGCGGTGATCTTCGACGAACTCCTCCTCGAGCTCGTACTGGACCTCCTCGGCGATGTCGTTGTAGTGCTCCTCACGGCAGCCGAAATCGGCCCGGGCGAGGGCGAGCTCGTACTCCTGCAGCTCCTCGAGATCCTCCGGGTCGATCTCCTGCGGCTCGAAGACCCGCGAGCCACCGCTCTCGTCTCCCTCGCCGGCGGCGCCCTCGCCGGACTGCTCCCCCGGCACCGGCGCCCCGGTAGGCGGCCCGAAGCCCTGGAGCTCGTTCATCCGCTGGAACACGGACTGCTCGGGATCGGCCACGCGCTCGAAGTCCGGATAGCCCGCGTCAGCCATACAGCCCCGCCACTGCTCCGTTGCCTCGACCACGCGGGGGTCGTCGTCCAGCCGCCGGCTCATCCGGAACAGGTCCTCCATCAGTCCGTCGAACTCCGAGGACGGCCCGGCGAACATCTCTTCCTCGTCGATGTCGAAGACCTCGGCGCTGGCCCGCGCGTAGCAGCCGCGCTCCTCGACCGGCGGCGGTGTCGGCGTGCCGCGAGCCGGCGGGGTGGCCTCGGCCGTGACCGCACCCCTCATGTCACCGAACAGCGCCTCCTCGTACGCCTCCCGCGCCTCCGGCGAGAGGCTGTCCCGGATCTCCTCGTTCGGATCCTCCGACATCTCGACGTCCTCGGGCCGGAGCGTCGAGATCCCGTAGCCGTACTGCTCGGCGAACTCGTCGGGCGGCAGCGAGTAGGCCTCCTCGAACGGCGAGGTGAACTCGTCCGGGCTGACCACGTTGGGGACGTACTCGAAGCCCTGCTCGGCCATGCAGGACGCGACGTGCTCCTCGACCTCACGCTGCTGCTGCAACTCCTCCTCGGTCGGCTCGTACGGCTCACCGCCGCGGCCGCCGAACGACACGCTCATCTCGCTGCCCGCGAACGAGACGGCGTCTTCACCGAGGTACTCCTCGAGGGGACTCTCGTCGCCGGACGTCGAGCCGCCGTCGTCACTGCACCCGGTCGCCACGAGGATCGCCACGCTGGCCACCGCTGCGCCCGTCAGTCGTCTCGTGAACATCGTCGAGCCTAGCTTCGGCGTGGGTGTCGGCCGTGTGTCGTGCCCGATATGTGCACACTCCGGGCATTGACGCAGGCGAACGCTAGCGAACGCACGGAACGATCTCAAGGCTCAAGGCTTTCGTCGCCTTCTCCGCGCAGGAAGGCCCGGTAGCGTTCCAGCTCGTCGCGATGCTGCTCGACGAACTCGGCCTCGAGCTCATGGGCCACCTCGCGGTACACGTCCAGGTAGTGCTCCTGCTGGCACGCGTAGTCGACCGCCGCTTGGGCGACCTCCTGTTCGTGCAGCTGCTCGAGCTTCTCAGAGTCCACCGTCGCGGCGCCGTCGCCGCCCGCCACGCCACCGGCCGCGCCGGCCGCGCCGCCACCGGCGTCCGCGGCGTTGTCGTCGCCGTCCCCGCCGGGCGGAGCGGCGGGACCCAGCACCAGGTCGCTCAGCCGTTCCAGGACCGACCGCCGCGCGTCCGCGACCGCCTCGAAACCCGGATAGCCGGCGTCGGCCATGCACTCCGACCAGGCTCGGGCGGCCTCGGCGACCTCGGGGTCGTCCTCCACTCGCTGGTAGAGCTGGAAGATGTCGTCCAGGAGCGTTCGGAACGGTATCTCGCCCACGGTCGGCGTCTCGCTGCCGTACACATCCTTCCTGGCTTGCTGCTGGCACCCGCGGGCGTCCTCCGCCGACCTGGGCGCCTCATCGGAGGGCACCTGCCGGAGCACCGTCGTGCCCCCGGCGTCGATGACCTCGACGGCGTCGCCCCACATCGCGGCGTCGTACGCGTCCCGGGCCCCGGGCGAGAGGGCCTCGCGGATCTCCTGGTTCGGGTCACGGGTGCTTTCACCGCCGCTGTCGAGGTAGCCGAAGGTGAAGCCGTACCCGTGCTGCTTGACGAACTCCTCCGTGGGCAGCGCAGCGGCCTCCTCGTAGGCGCGGAGCTGGTCATCGCCGAGCGCGGGCACGTACTCGAACCCCTCCTCCGCCATGCACTCGGCGACCGCCTCCTCGAATCTCCGCTGCTGCTCGCGTTGCTCATCGGACGACCACGGGACCTCTGTGCCCTGGCCGAAGGGCGTACCGAAGCCGACGCCGGAGTAGCCGGCGGTGCTGCCGACGTACTCGGCCACCGGGCTGCCCTCCTCGGCGGACCCGACGGGATCCCCGTCCTGCCCGGAGCAGGCGGCCGCCACCGCAGCGGCAACCGCCACGCTGCCGAGCACCGCCTTGCCCGCTCCTTTCATCACCTTGCATCGTGCCCGGCGGGCGATGAAGATCCAGTGAAGATCCTGTGGGGTTCGGTTGAGAGCCTCGCCATTCCGCCGCAGCCTGCGAGAATCTTGACAGGCATGAGCGCACGCATCCTCATCGCGGACGACGACCGCAAGCAGGCCGACCTCGTCCGGCGCTACCTCGAGCGCGAGGGCCACACGGTCGTCGTGACGCGCGACGGGCGGGAGGCGCTGGACGAGGCCCGGCGCCGCCGCCCCGACCTGCTGGTGCTGGACCTGATGATGCCGCGGGTCGACGGGCTCGACGTGTGCCGGATCCTCCGCGCGGAGAGCGACGTGCCGATCGTGATGCTCACGGCGCGGTCCACGGAGGACGACGTGCTGCTCGGCCTCGACCTGGGCGCCGACGACTACGTGACCAAGCCGTACAGCCCACGCGAGCTGGTGGCCCGCGTCCGCGCGGTGCTGCGCCGGTCCGGGAGGGACGAGCGGCCGGACGCCCTGCCGTACCGGGTCGGCGACCTCGCCGTCGACCCCGCACGGCACCAGGTCGCGCGGGGCGACCGGCCGCTCGATGTCACAGCCGCCGAGTTCAAGGTGCTCGAGTGCCTCGCGGCGGCGCCGGGGCGGGTGTTCACCCGGCGGCAGCTGCTGGAGCACGCCTTCGGCTTTGACCACTACGTCCAGGAACGGACCATCGACGTCCACGTCATGAACCTGCGCCGCAAGATCGAGACCGCGCCGGCGCAGCCGGAGTACCTGCTCACCGTCTACGGCGTCGGCTACAAGATTGCCGAGCCGCCCGGGACCGGCCCGGAGGCCACAGATGCGACATAGCCTGCACGCCCGGCTTCTCGTCCTCGCTCTGGTGGTGGCGCTGTGCTCGATCGCCGCAACCGCCTGGCTGACGACCCGCACCACGTCCGCGCAGCTGCGCGGCGAGTACGAGCGGACCCTCGAGGTCGACAGCTTCATCCACCGGCACCTGCTGGAGTACGCCCGCACGCACGGCTCGTGGGAGGACGTCGGCCCCTTCGTGGCGGACCTGGCCGAGCGGACCGGGCGGAGAGTCGCGTTGACCACGCGCGACGGCGAGATCGTCGCCGATTCGTCGACGCCGCCGTTCTCCCGGTTCGCATCCGACCTCCCGCCCAACCCCGCGACCGAGATCGACGTCAGCTCGCCGCAGGCGGCCATCACCGGCGGACAGGGCACCGGCATGGCCCTCGCCGTCCCCGGGCGGCTGACCGGCGAGGAGCTCGCGGAGCGCGCACCCCTGGCGGAGACCGCGACCGAGTGCCTCGAGGACGAGGCCCGACCACGCGACCCGGAACTGCTCATCGACGCGTCGGGAGTGGTGCGATTGGCTGTCGACCAGCCCGAGGCGGCGCAGCGCGAGCCGCTCAGCCATGGGGTCACGCTGACGAGCACGACCGTGACGCCGGTGCTGTCCTGCGTCCCGCGCCGGCTCCTGCAGCCGGGCGAGGCCGCGCTCGAGCGCAACGAGCGTGCGACGGCGCTGATCCGCGACTGCCTCGACGCCTCCGACCAGCCGTACGCCCAGGTCAACGGGCCGTACGGCGTCAGAAGCCTGGTGCCCGCAGAGGAGTCACCGGACCGTGCGACGTGGCAGGAGTGCGCGACGGACGCAGAGGCCGACATCCTGGAGAGGTTCGCCGCGCAACCCGCTCTGCTCTACACCGGCACCGTCGACCGGTTCGACCCGTTCTCCGGGGACGCCCGGTGGCGGACCGTCCTGACCGCCCTCGCCGTCCTCGCCGTCGCCACGACGGTCACCGTCCTGGTCGGGCGGCGGCTGACCCGGCCGATCCGGGCGCTGACGGACGCGGTGCGCCGGATGGCATCCGGAGACCGCGACGCACGTGCTCCGGAAGGCGGGTACGACGACGTGGCGCGGCTGGGCCGGGCGTTCAACGAGATGGCCGAATCGGTCGACGCGGGCGAGCGGCAGCGCACGGCTCTCGTCAGCGACGTCGCCCACGAGTTGCGCACGCCGCTCGCCAACGTCCGCGGGTACCTGGAGGCAGCAGAGGACGGCCTCGTGCCCGTCGACCCCGATCTCGTCCGGCTGCTGCTCGACGAGTCGGTCACGCTGCAGCGGCTGGTCGACGACCTGCAGGACCTCGCACTCGCCGACGCCGGGAGGCTGCGACTGCACCGCGAGGAGTGCGACCTGTCCGAACTGGCGCGCCAGGTGGTCGCCGGCCACCGCCCCGGGGCGGACGAGGCCGGGGTGTCGCTGACCCTGGAGGCGCCCCGCCGAGTCGCGGTGGACGGCGACCCGGTACGGCTGCGCCAGGCGATCGGCAACCTGGTGGCCAACGCCGTCCGGTACACCCCGGCCCGCGGCACGGTCACCGTGACCGTTGGACGCGACGGCGATTGGGCGGATCATGCCACGGTGTCGGTCGGCGACACCGGCCCGGGCATCGAGGCCGAGCATTTGCCGCACCTGTTCGACCGGTTCTACCGGGCCGAAGGCTCGCGCAGCCGCGACACCGGCGGCAGCGGCCTCGGCCTTGCCGTCACCAGGCACCTGGCCGAGGCGCACGGCGGCAGCATCGACGTGGCCAGCGACGTGGGCGACGGCTCGACGTTCACCCTCCGGGTGCCAGTGGCGCCGCCTGCTCCTGACTTGTCAGGCCGGGCGGTGGCGGATACGCAGGTCAGCTAGTTGTCCGGCCGGACAGGTCGCGCGGGCGGGAGCGCATCAGGCCGCCGGCCTCCAGGCGGCCGAACAGGACGACGAACGGGACGAGGAACAGCGCGGGGAGCACCACCCACACGAAGCGCTGTTCCCACCACAGCGCCGTGGGCTCGGCCAGCAGCACCCCTCCGACCGCCCGGTACAGCGCGAGCGCGATCAGCGCGGCGGTCATGTGCCAGACGAAGATGGTGAGGATCACCGAGTTGGCCGCCACCACCGGACGCCAGGCCTCCGGCTGGCGCAGCCACCGGTTCATCCGGTCACGGAGCAGCAGGATCAGGCCGAACTGGAGTAGCGCCACCGCGGCGATGGTCGCCGTCGTGGGCAGGATGTTGCTGAAGTCCTGCTCGGACGTCGCCACCATGGAGCCGGGGTACGGGCCGAAGGTGGTCATCGCAGTGAGCAGCGCCAGGCCTCCGACCGTCAGCGCCACCCCTGCCGACCGGCCCATCCGCAGCAGCGTGCCGTCCTGGTAGAAGTAGCCGAACTGGTGGATCAGCACCCAGACCAGACCGGTGTTGACCCACGTCAGCGCGCCGACGTCGAACGCGAAGCGACCGATGTCCGCGACGACCACCGCGCCGGCGAGGGCCGCGAGGGTCGCCTGCGGAGCCCGCGAGTGCAGCGTCGCGGTCACCGGCACGAGCAGCACCACGCCGGTGTAGGCCCCGATGAACCACAGCGGGGTGAACACGATCCACGCGTACGACAGCACGCCGGGGTAGCCCGGAACGACCAGGTGCATGACGACCTCGAAGGCCAGCCACAGCCCGGCGAACACGGTGACCGGCACCAGCAGCCGGCGCAGCCGGCGCGCGAGATAGCGACGCCAGCCGTCACCGTCGCGCCGGGCGGACGCCCAGGAGGCGTTGTTGGCGTACCCGCCCACGATGAAGAACACCGGGACGATCTGCAGCAGCCAGGTGTACAGCCAGCCGCCGGGGACGTGGTCGATGGGATTCGGCATCACCAGGCGGTCGCCGGACCAGTGGACCACCGAGAGGCTCCAGTGCCAGAGGATCACCACGCCGATGGCGAACACGCGCAGGAAGTCGACCCACCGCTCCCGGTCGGCGGGAGTGGCGGCCACGACAGCGTCGAGTTGCCGGCGAATCCGGCGCAGTGTCCGCATAGGCCCATCGTCCCACGCCCGCCGGTGGCACCACCGATCACCGGCCCGTGGCCGTCCTGCGCCAGACTGGGACGCATGGCGGCGGCGGTGCGGACCGTGGCGATCGTGCTCGGCGTCGCGCTGGTGCTGCTGGCCCTGCTGTGGCTGTTCCAGCGGCGGCTGATCTACCAGCCGGACACCGGCGCCGTACCGCCCGCGGCCCGGGTGCTGCCCGGCGCGGAGGACGTGACGCTCACGACGTCCGACGGCCTGCGGCTCGGCGCCTGGTACGTGCCTGCCACCGCCTCCACGTCGCCCACGCGGCCCGCGCCGCCCACGTCGCCCACACCGCCCACGTCGCCCACACCGCCCACGTCCACGCCGTCCACGCCGTCTGGGACCCGCGACGTCACGGTTCTCGTCGCGAACGGCAACGGGGGCAACCGGGCCGGTCGCGCCCCGCTGGCAGGGGAGCTGTCCGCCGCCGGCTTCGACGTCCTGCTGTTCGACTATCGCGGGTTCGC
>JBMCTR010000054.1:0-8144 GCA_048622955.1 Actinomycetota bacterium | reverse complement strand
GCCGCACGGCTACCCGCCGCCGGCCCAGGCGCTCGCAGCCCGCGCAGCGCGGCTGTGGGCGGTCGCGGAGTTCGCGCTCGGCGACGACGGGGCCGCGGTCACCGCCACGGAGGCCGGCACCCGCCGGACGGTGCTGCGGGAGCTGGAGCGTGAGGCCAGGCATGCGCTCGCGACGGCGTGCAACGCGGTCGCGCTAGCCTGAAGCGGTCATGACTACACCGCAACCGGCCGACCGCACCCTGCTGGCCATGATCACGGGACGCGACCGCCCCGGCGTCACCTCGACGCTCTTCGCGGCGATGGAGCGGTTTCCGGTGGAGGTCCTCGACGTCGAGCAGGTCGTCGTGCGCGGGCGCCTCGTGCTGGGCATCCTGGTCACCGCACCCCCTGTGGAGGACGAGTTCCGGCGTACGGTCGTCGAGGCCGGCGAGCGGCTCGGCTTCGAGGTGGAGGTCGTGGCGGGCTCCGCGGAGCGCGGCCGGGCTCCCCGCAGCGCCCACGTGACCGTGCTGGGGCAGCCGTTGCGCCCCGCCGCGGTGGCGGCGGTGGCCGCAAGCATCGCCGACCGCGGGGCGAACATCGAGCGGATCGACCGGCTGGCGAGCTACCCGGTGACGTCGATCGAGCTCGAGGTGTCCGGCGCGGACCCGGGCCTGCTGCGCGTCGAGCTTGCGAACGAGGCGATCACCCACGGCTTCGACGTGGCCGTGCAGCCGTCGGGGCTGATCCGGCGTGCCAAGCGGCTGGTGGTGATGGACGTCGACTCGACGCTCGTCCAGGGCGAGATGATCGAACTGCTCGCCGAGCGGGCCGGCGTCCTGGACGAGGTCGCCAAGGTCACCGACGCCGCGATGGCCGGCGAGCTCGACTTCGAGGAGGCGCTGCGCGCCCGGGTTCGGCTGCTCGCCGGGCTGGACGCTGGTGCCCTGGACGAGGTGCGCTCGGCCGTGACGCTCACCGCCGGGGCCCGCACGCTGGTCCGGACGCTGCGGCGGCTCGGCTTCCAGTTCGCGATCGTCAGCGGCGGTTTCACGCAGATCACCGACAAGCTTGTCGCCGACCTCGGCATCGACTACGCGGCGGCCAACACGCTCGAGGTGCGGGACGGCCGCCTGACCGGCGATCTGGTGGGCCCGGTGCTCGACCGCGCCGGCAAGGCCGCCGCGCTGGCCGGCTTCGCCGAGCAGGCCGGGGTGCCGCTGTCGCAGACGGTGGCCGTGGGCGACGGCGCCAACGACCTCGACATGATCGCCGCCGCCGGCCTGGGCATCGCGTTCAACGCCAAGCCGGTCGTGCAGGACGCGGCCGACACGGCGCTCAACGTTCCCTACCTGGACACGGTGCTGTACCTGCTGGGCATCAGCCGCGAGGAGATCGAGGCCGCGGACGCCGCGGACGGGTTCCGGACGCCGGCGCCGGCCGTCCGTCCGCCGTCCTGACCCGGTGCCGCCCGCTTTCCCGCATCGCCGCACCCTGCGGCTTGTCGAACGTGATGGTCAAAGTCGAATGCAATGATCAAACGGGCGTTTCCTGCGCCGAGAGGCGGCTTTCCGCAGCTTTGATCATCGCGTTCGACTTTGACCATCACGTTGGGCGCGTGGGCGCCACCGGCACGGGTCGACACACGGGCAGGGACCCGGGTGCGCGGCCTGCCCATCAGGTGCGGGCTACGGGGCCCTACGCGCCCATCGCGTGCATGCCGCCGTCGACGTGCACGATCTCGCCCGTCGTCTTCGGGAACCAGTCGGACAGCAGCGCGACCACGCCCCGCGCAGGAGGCTCCGGGTCGGCGAGGTCCCAGCCGAGCGGCGCCCGCTCGTCCCACACGCCCTCGAACCGGTCGAACCCCGGGATCGCGCGCGCGGCCATCGTCCGCACCGGGCCCGCCGACACCAGATTGACCCGCACGCTCCGGTCGCCCAGATACTTCGCGAGGTACCGCGACGTGGCCTCCAGACCCGCCTTGGCGACGCCCATCCAGTCGTAGCCGGGCCAGGCGACCCGCGCGTCGAAATCGAGGCCGACGACGGACCCGCCGGACGGCATCAGCGGAAGGACCGCGGTGGTGAGCGACTTCAGCGAGTACGCGGACACGTGCACCGCGGTGGACACATCGGCGAACGAGGTGTCCAGGAAGCCCCCGCCCAGCGCCTCCTGCGGGGCGAAGGCGATCGAGTGCACGACGCCGTCCAGCCCGTCGACGTGGCTGCGGACGCTTTCCGCCAGGCCGGCCAGGTGCGCCTCGTCCGTCACGTCAAGCTCGATCACCGGTGCGGCCTCCGGCAGCCGCTTCGCGACGCGCTCGACGAGGGTGAGCCGCCCGTACCCGGTCAGCACGACCGCGGCCCCTTCCTGCTGAGCGAGCCGGGCGACATGGAACGCGATCGACGCCTCGGTGAGCACGCCGGTCACGAGGATTCGCTTACCGCTGAGTAGTCCCATCGTCAATGCCCCATTCCCAGACCGCCGTCGACCGGGATGACCGCCCCGGTGATGTAGGCCGCCTCGTCGCTGGCCACCCAGCGCACCACGCGCGCGACCTCGGTGGCCGTCGCGTACCGCCCCAGGGGGATGCCGTTCAGGATCTCGGTCCGCCGCGCCTCGGACAGATCCGCGGTGAGGTCCGTCTCGATGAAGCCGGGCGCCACGACGTTCGCCGTGATGCCGCGGCTGCCGAGCTCCCTGGCCACCGAGCGCGCCATGCCGACCAGGCCCGCCTTGCTGGCCGCGTAGTTGACCTGGCCGGCCGAGCCGAGCAGCCCGACCACGCTACCGATGAGGACGATGCGGCCGCGCCGGGCGCGCAGCATGCCGCGCGCGGCACGCTTGACCACCCGGAACGCCCCGGTGAGGTTGATGTCCAGCACACTGCTGAACTCCTCCTCGCTCATCCGCAGCAGCAGCGTGTCCTGGGTCACGCCCGCGTTGGCGACAACGACCTCCACCGGCCCCTGCTTGTCCTCGACAGCCGTGAACGCGGCGTCCACCGCGTCGGCGTCGGTCACGTCGCACCGCACGCCGTCCAGTCCCTCGGGAGGCGCGCCGGTGCGGTGCGTGACGGTGACAGCGTCACCGGCCTCGGCGAACGCGCGGGCGATCTCCAGGCCGATGCCCCGGTTGCCTCCGGTGACGAGCACAGACCGGCTCACAGGATCGGCTCCTCTCGTTGGGGGGACCGCGACGACGCTACCTGTTCGGTGGGAGCGCGAGACACCGCCGTCCCCTACAACGGCCGCTGCGCCGGCTCTCGTCGGTGTGTTCGGCGCTGCATCGCCACCGTGGACCCGGTGCCGCCGTCCTACGAGTCCTCGAGCCGGAAGCCCACCTTCATCCCGACCTGGTAGTGCTCGATCTGCCCGTTCACGATGTAGCCGCGGATCTCGGTCACCTCGAACCAGTCGAGGTGCCGCAGGGTCTGCGCGGCACGGCCGATGCCGTTGCTGATCGCATCGTCCACGCCCGTGGTGGACGTGCCCACGAGTTCGGTGACCCGGTAGGTGCGGTTCATGGTTGCTCCTTCGTCATAGCCGGCATGCGGCCATGATTCCGCACTCGGGCGGCCGAACCGGCCGCATCCCTGTAGCTGTCGCACAGCTGTGCGCATACCGTAAGACGTGTGGACAGGGACGCGCGCCTGGGAGCGATCGCGTGAGCCGCCGCATCCAGTCGGTGACCACGGCGCACGCGGGCCGCAGCGCCGACCTCCAGGCGCGCCAGCGGCGCTACCTGGCCATGATGGCGATCCGGATCGCGTGCGTGCCGTTCGCCATCATCGTGGAAGGGTGGGCACGCTGGATCTTCATCGCAGGCGCGGTCGTCCTTCCGTACGTCGCCGTAGTGATCGCCAACGCGGTGAACCGCCCTCGAGCAGGGACGTTGACACCGGTGGACACTAATGAGCGGCCCGCGCTGGAGCCCGGGCCGGCAGCCGATCGCAGAAAGCTTTGATCAGCCTCTTCACCTCACGCGGATTCCGTGCAATACTCCTGGCCGCACGCGCTCCGTTATTTCCCCCGTCGGTGCGCGTCATATGGCGGCGCCGGGCAGCTTCCCCCGTGGTTGTCCGGCGCCGTCCTTATGTGCAGGGGGATTTCGGGCGCGGCGGTTCGTCAGCCGCCGATCGCGGACATCGGGCGAGTCGGCTGGAGGAAGCCCGGGTCGTTGATGCCGTGGCCGGGCAGCTTGCCGGCCATCGCCACCCGCCACCGGTCGGCGAGCTCGTCGTCCGACGCGCCCTCCCGCAGCGCGGTGCGAAGGTCCGACTCCTCGGTCGCGAACAGGCAGTTGCGCACCTGGCCGTCGGCGGTCAGCCGGGTACGGTCGCAGGCGGCGCAGAACGGCCGGGTCACCGTCCCGATGACTCCCACCCTGGCGGGGCCGCCGTCCACCAGCCAGACTTCCGCCGGCGCGCTGCCCCGCTCCCGCTCGCCCAGCGGGGTCAGATCGAACTCCGCCTGGAGCGCCTCGAGGATCTCGGCGGCGGTGACCATCCGCGTGCGGTCCCACACGTGCTGCGCGTCCAGCGGCATCTGCTCGATGAAGCGCATCTGGTAGCCCTCGCCGATCGCCCAGCGCAGCAGCCGCGGCGCCTCGTCGTCGTTGATGCCGCGCATCAGCACCGCGTTGATCTTCACCGGGGTGAGCCCCGCCTCCGCGGCGGCGGCCAGGCCCCCGAGGACGTCGGGCAGCCGCCGGCGCCGCGCGATCGCCTCGAACCGGGCCGGGTCCAACGTGTCCAGCGAGACGTTGATCCTGTCAAGCCCGGCTTCGGCCAGCGCCCCTGCCTTGCGCTCGAGCCCGATGGCGTTGGTCGTGAGCGACATCTTCGGCCGCGGCTCGAGCCCGGCGCACTCGGCGATGATCTCGACGAGCTCGGGCCGGATCAGCGGTTCGCCGCCGGTGAACCGCACATCGCGCACGCCGAGCTTTTCCACCGCCACCCGAACCATCCGGACGACTTCGGCCGCGGTGAGCACCTCGGGCTTCGGCAGCCAGTCCAGCCCTTCGGCGGGCATGCAGTACTGGCACCGTAGGTTGCACCTGTCCGTCAGAGAAACACGCAGGTCGGTGGCTATGCGTCCGTACCGGTCGATGAGCACACCTCCACCGTAACGGCCGTGGACCCACAGGCACAGCCTGCGGTGCATCCGGGCTACTGTCGAAGCGTGCTGCGGATTGTGCTGACCCGCCGGTGGGTGGTGCGGATCGTCGGGGGGATGGTGCTGGCGGCCGCATTCGTCGCGCTCGGGATGTGGCAGCTCGATCGCAACGAGCAGCGGCAGGCCCGCAACGCCATGATCGAGGAGAACTTGGCGCGCGACCCGCTTCCGGTCGGTGAGGTGCTGAGTGTCGACGCGCTGGCGGGCCCGTCCGACCGCTGGACGCCGGTGCGGGTCAGCGGCACCTACGACACCGCGAACGAGCTTGTCATCCGGCTGCGGCCGCTGGACGGCCAGCGCGGGGTGCACGTGCTGACCCCGCTGGTGACCGACGACGGCGCGGCGGTGCTGGTCGACCGCGGCTTCGTGCCGTCCGCCGGCGCGGAGGTGCCGGAGGTCCCGGCGGCTGCGTCCGGCGAGGTGGAGGTCACCGGTCGGGTCCGGCTCAGCGAGGTAGGGCGGGGTACCGGGGGCGATCCAGCCTCGGGCGCGATCCGCTACGTGGACGTGGCGGCGCTCGCCGAGGAGCTGCCGTACCCGCTGTACGGCGGCTGGGTGGAGCTGACCGAGCAGCGCCCGCCGGCGGCAGCGGCCCTGGAGCCGCTGCCCCCGCCGGAGATCGACGCCGGACCGCACCTGTCCTACGCCATCCAGTGGTTCGCCTTCGCCGTGATCGGCATCGGCGGGTTCGTGATGCTTGTCCGCACGGAGGCCCGGTTGCAGCGGGAGGACGAGCAACGGGCGGCACGGGAGGGCGTCACCGAGGAGAGGGCCGCTGCCGCGCGCGGCGACTGACGAACGCCACCAGGCGTACCCACGCCCCACCAGGCCCGCGGGCCTGCCGCGGCAGGGCTAGGCCTGCTGAACGTGATCGACCCGGAAGTCCTGGGGGGCGAACTGGGTGCGGTAGAGCTCGGCGTACAGCCCTCCGGCGGCGAGCAGTTGCTCGTGGCTGCCCGCCTCGACGATGCGGCCGCCCTGCACGACCAGGATCCGGTCGGCGTGCCGGACCGTCGACAGCCGGTGCGCGATGACGAGCGACGTCCGGCCCGCGAGCGCGGTCTCCAGCGCCTTCTGCACCGCCACCTCGGACTCCGAGTCCAGGTGGGCCGTCGCCTCGTCCAGCAGCACGATCCGCGGCGCCTTGAGCAGCAGCCGGGCGATGGCCAGCCGCTGCTTCTCCCCGCCGGACAGCCGGTAGCCGCGGTCGCCGACGATCGTGTCCATGCCTTCCGGCAGCGAGGCCACCAGTTCCCAGATCTGCGCCGCCCGCAGCGCCTCGCGCAGCTGCTCGTCGGTCGCGCCGGGGTCGGCGTAGCTGAGGTTGGCGCGGATCGTGTCGTGGAACAGGTGCGCGTCCTGGGTGACGACGCCCACGGCCTCGTGCAGCGACTCCTGGGTGAGGTCCCGGAGGTCGTGCCCTCCGACGCGGACCGCGCCATGCGTGGGGTCGTAGAGCCGCGACACCAGGTGGGTGATCGTCGACTTCCCGGCGCCGGACGGCCCGACCAGCGCCACCAGCCTGCCCGGCTCCACGGTGAACGACACGCCCCGCAGCACCTCGGTGCCCGGGCCGGCGTCCTCGCGGGCGACCGCCTCGAGGGAGGCCAGCGAGACGTCCTCGGCCGCGGGGTACCGGAACCACACGTCGTCGAACTCGATGGACTCAGGAGAGGTGCTGTCGGTCGGCAGCGGCCGCGCATCGGGGCGGTCGCGGACCATCGGCTCGAGGTCGAGCACCTCGAAGACCCGCTCGAAGCTGACGAGCGCGGTCATGATGTCGACCTGGACGTTCGACAGCGCGGTCAGCGGCCCGTACAGCCGGGTCAGCAGCGCGGCGAGGCCGACGAGCGTGCCGATCTGCAGCGCCCCTTCGATGGCCAGCCAGCCGCCGAGGCCGTACACCACGGCCGTGGCCAGCGAGGTGAGCAGCGTCAGGCCGATGAAGAAGTACCGGGCGTACAGCGCCTGCACCACGCCGATGTCCCGAACCCTGCCGGCCGACTCGCTGAACGTCGCCGCCTCGTCGTCGTACCGGCCGAAGATCTTGACCAGGAGCGCGCCCGCGACGTTGAACCGCTCCGTCATGGCCTGGCTCATCGTGGCGTTGAGCTGCATCGACTCCCGCGAGATGGCCGCGAGCCGGCGCCCGACGAACCGGGCGGGCAGGATGAACAGCGGGAGCAGCACCAGCAGCAGCAGCGTGATCTGCCACGACAGCACGAGCATCGCCGCCGTCGCGACCACGAGCGTGACCGCGTTGCTCACCACCTGCGCCAGCGTCCCGGTGAACGCCTGCTGGGCGCCGATGACGTCGCTGTTGAGCCGCGAGACCAGCGAGCCGGTCTGGGTACGGGTGAAGAACGCCACCGGCTGGCGCTGCACGTGGTCGAACACCTGGGTGCGCAGGTCGTAGATCAGGCCCTCGCCGACCCGTGCGGAAGCCCACCGGCCGGCCAGGCTCATCCCGGCGTCGAGCACCGCGAGGACCGCGACGAGCACGGCGCCCCAGATGACGAGGTCGCGGCGGCCGGGCGTGACACCGTCGTCGATGATGAACTTCAGCAGCAGCGGCACGGCCGCGGCGCTCACCGCGGACGCGACGGTCACCGCCAGGAACAGCGCGAGTTGCCTGGTGTAGGGGCGGGCGTAGCGCAGGATGCGCCGGCCGGTGCCCTTGGCAAGCTTCCGCCGGGCGACCTCCGGGTCGCGGGAGTACGAGCGGAGCATCCCCCACGCCGACATCGGCCCGCCCATGTGGGACACGAGTTCGCGACCTCCTCCAGACACTGGACCCGCATCCAGGCAACCACGGATGCGTCCAGGGATGGGCATGTGGCGCCGGAGCAACGTCGCCAGGGGCGGCGATTCTTCCCGCGCTGATCAGCGGGCGAGGTTGCGCAGCAGCCGCGCCGAGGCGGCCCGTTCCGCGGCCAGCTGTTCGGCGGCCGGACGCCCGGCGGCGCCCCGGAGCAGCGCCTTGAC